>CAYXEE010000161.1:5092-5878 GCA_964463935.1 uncultured Chitinophagaceae bacterium
CGCGCCACACGGAAGTATCTGCGGCAATATAAATTTTTAAATCTGCTCCGCTGCCGACACAATACAATCCGCGAGGATTTAAAATTCCGCGAGCAATAATTTTTGGCTTGGAAGTATCGCTGTCCAAGCGAGTTACAAAACCTGTTCCGTTGCTAAATTGGTACACTCTGCCTTTACTGTCTAACGCCGCCGCCCATGCCGCAGATCCTCCCCAATCAAATGTTCCGCCGTTTGCAGTTCCGAGCGTGTTTAATAGAATCGGATGCCCTTCTGCAGTTCCCGCAAACGAACCGTCCGAATTGTAACGTAATGTTCCCTGTCTATACCCTTCATTATTTCCCGGATCGGCATTACTTGCATACCAATATCCAAACCCGCGAGTATCCATATTGGTATTGATATCAACGCCGCGAGTAAATATTCCGCGCGAAATTGTTCCAACGGATGCAGTATTCTGAAAATAAAACGCTTTGTATTTTGTATTTGAATACACTTTTCCTGTTGTAGTAACGCTGATGATATATTTTTTCCCGGAAACGGAACCTGCTCCATCCCACGAAACAGAATTCGGATTTGAGAATGGTCCTTGGTTGAATGAATTAAGCGTTGCAACAACCTGTCCGTTCGATGCGTCTAACACTTTAACTGCAATTGCGGTTGCTGTATTATTTAAATAGAAGAAAATTTTTGCGCCCGTGCCGTCCTTAAAATTTCCATCGAATTTAGAACCGTCGGGATTTGTTAGTTGAATGCGCGACGCAAAAACATCGGCAAAAAGAGAAGAAG
>CAYXEE010000162.1:0-5859 GCA_964463935.1 uncultured Chitinophagaceae bacterium
AAAAGTAATGGTCAATATCAAAATGCATATTGCGGTAATTGCTGTCAACTTCAACAAAAATTACTTTTCCTTTAAAATGTTTTGAACTTCCCGTTGTATAATGCCGCGCAAATTCTTCCGGTTTTAATTGCGATGCAACAAGAGCGTTTACCGGAAAAACGATCATGTATAAATGTTTTTCAAATTCTGCCATACAAGTTCCAGAAAAATGTTAATAGATTCAGTGAATTGACATTTTTAATTGCTGAACTAAAATAAGAAAAAAATGGCGTAGAAAATACTAAAATTGATGTAAAAGTTTTCGACGTCTGTTTACTTTGTAAGAGAGCGCATTGTTGAAATAACCTGCGAATAATATCCCGTTCCGAATAAATTAAGGTGATTGAGCAAGTGATACAGTTTATACAACTCCATTCGCCGCTTCCATCCGGTGTGCAGAGGAAAAACTTCATTATACGCGAAATAAAATATTTCATCAAATCCGCCGAAAAGCATTGTCATTGCAATATCTGCCTCGCGGTGTCCGTAATAAATTGCCGGGTCAATAATTACGGGATTTCCGCTTTCATCTGCAAGAAAATTTCCGCTCCACAAATCACCGTGAAGAAGTGCCGGCGGTTCGCCGTCGTTTGGAATAAGCGAATCAATCTGTGAAATTAAGCGGGAAGCAAGGCGGGAAAATTCTTTGTCAGCAAATCCGTTTTTTTCTGAAAGGCGAAATTGAAATTCTAAACGATGTTGAACAAAAAAATCTTTCCATGAAAGCATTTGAGCGTTTATCTGCGGCGTTGAGCCGATATAATTATTTTCATAAAAGCCAAAATGAGAATCTGTGCAACAGTGAAGCGCGGCAAACCGCCGTCCGAAATTTTCAAAAAATTTTTTTCGATTGTATGTAAGAGAAGGCGCAACAAATTCCAAAATCAAAATATCTTTATCTGCGTAAAAGACGGTTGGAGTTCGGACTGCGTTTGCCTTTTGTAATTCGCGCAATCCGTTTGCTTCTTTCATAAACATATCGCTGTACTGCGGCGAAACTTTAATAAAAATTTCTTTTTCTGAAGATAATTGAGCTTTTAAAGCGGTTGAAATTGAGCCGCCGCTTACTGAGGTAAGCGAAAGAATTTTTTCTCCCGTCGCTTTTTCTACAACGGTATGAATTTTACTGTTAAGCATTGTGTAAATTTTTCAGCAAGCCGCCGCACGCATCTTCTAGAATATCCAGAACATGTTCAAATCCCTCCGGTCCATCGTAATACGGATCGGGAACTTCTTTAACATTCATCGTTTCGCAAAAATCGGTCATCATAATAATTTTGTTGTGATATTTTCCGCTCCGGTCGAATGAACGCAAATCGCGAAAATTGCTTTTATCCATAGCAACAATCAGATCAAATTTTTCAAAATCCCTTGCAGGATCAAATTGACGCGCGAAACTATCTAACGAATAATTTCGTTTCCGCGCGTGGCTTCTCATTCTTGAATCGGGAAGTTCGCCGATATGATAACCGGCAGTTCCGGCAGAATCAATTTCAATCGGCAGACCTTCGCTCTTTTTTTTCATAATTCCTTCCGCCGCAGGCGAGCGGCAGATGTTGCCGAGACAGACAAATAATATTTTTCTTGTTTTCATAAATTTTGAAACAATGGTGAATAAATGTACATAAAAAATTCCTTGTTCAAAAAAATGAACAAGGAATTTTTATCAGCATACTGCAAAATTATTTTACAAGCATCATCTTTTTAACAGCCGTGTAACTTCCCGAAGTTAATTGGTAAAAATAGATTCCGCTGGGAAGCGTTGACGCATTAAACTGTGCGGAATAATTTCCTGCTTCACAATGTCCGTTGACCAATGTTGTAATCTCTTTTCCAAGAACATCGTACACTTTTAACGTTGTAAATCCCGCAACAGGAAGAGAGAAATTTATTTTGGTTGAAGGATTAAACGGATTTGGATAATTTTGCTGTAACGCAAAACTGTTTGGCGCAGTTGAATTTTTTTCAACGCCGACTGTTGATGCAAGCGGCCACGCTAACGCAACGCGAATTCCATCTACAACAATTGCCGGCTGTGTAGAATTGCTTCCTTGTCGCAGAGCAATGGCGTTAATAGAATCTTGACCGGCTGTTGAAGTATTTGTTAATTCAGCAGTTCCTGCGTTTGCTTCCGATGTTGGAACGCCGGAAGGAAGAACCCACAGCTTTGCTTCATCGTTTCCGCCGGTGTTTATAGTGTATTTTACTACAAGCAGATATACTTTATTTTTTGTAAAATTTGTCGTTCCGTATGTTGCGGCAGAAGTATTGCTTATTCCAAAATTAACATTGCTGGAAGTAATTCTGGCAAATACACGCGCGCTGAATGATGTGAAGTTAGTTGCATTTGCTCTGTTTCCGATATTTAAAAAATAATCGCCGGTTTTTGCAGTTGCCGCATCAGTTACATTTACCAGCGCGGAATAATAGAGCGTGGTTCCATTTCCTCCTACTGCATCAAATCCTTTGTTTACGTCTTCGCCGCCTAGATTATTGACAAGCGCGGCATTGCCGATTCCGCTTCCCGAATAACCGTTGTATGTTAAACCTGTTGTAGTTGCAATAGGATTTGTTGTTCCGCTGTGAACAGACCAGCCGTTTGCGCTTAAATTTCCTGAGAAGGAAAAATCTTCAGTAAGTAAAACGCCGCCTGCGCCGACTCCGTTCGCAATTAAATTTATTCCCGTTGTTGTATTTCCAGCGGTAACCGCAACGGAAGTTTTTGCATTCGGATCATCAATTGCCGGATCACCTGATTCATTTTCGCCATTGTAATATTCTTTTTTAACAGGATTTACAAAAGAAAGTCCGCTTGCATCGCCCGCATACGGACCAACGCTTGAACCGCCGGTAAATTCAGGATCAATCGGTTCAATGCGAATGTAATATGAACCGGGCGCTAAACCGACAACAGTATAATCACCGGTGTTCTTTTCGTAATAATCCGTTACAGTAGAAATTTGATTCATTAACGAATCTGCGCCGGCACTGATTGCAATTACGTTTGCACCGCGAACAACAGAATTATTTGCGCGTTTTACTGAGCCAAAAATTTTTCCGGTTGTTGAGGCAAATGTCGGTCCAGGATATAATTCTGAAATAGCCGCAATATCATCGGGATTCAAATCGCCAAGCGGAACATCGTTTACAGTTGAAGTAGGATACATTGTTGGAATGTATATTGTTTTTGTAGCGACGGTAACAAATTCTCCGTTAATCTGTGTGTGATCAAGTCCGAGAAAATGTCCGAACTCGTGAACGAAAGTGGATTTCCATTCTTCGTACGTAAAACTATTTGCCGTGCCGTCTGCAAGTTTTCCATTCATAAATGCTTCGCCTTCATCAAGAAAGCCGTCGTTATTCACATCTTCGGAAAATGCAAAACCGATAACATCTGCGGAAGCGCCGCTGCCGAAAAGAGCATCGGTAATTGCGCCGTCGCTGTCAAATACAATCGGATTTATTCCGTCAACTTTTACGCCGGTAAGCGAAGTATATTGCTGCCAATTAGTTCCGTTCACGTCAACCGGAAGCGTATCGCCGGGCTGATGATTAAATGCTACCGCTGAAGTCGCAACGTCTTCCCATGTTTTAAAACTTGCATTAGCAAGATCGCGCGCTTGTTTATTGGTAAAAATTCCAAACGGACCGCGGTCAAGATGATATTTTACCGTGTCTGATTTAAAACGAACTGCTTTGCCGTTCATTGTGTACAACGGTCCGCCGGCAAAAAGATTTGCCGTAACAACGAAAAGTATAAAAATAATTGTGTGTAATGTTTTCATAGGATTACTTTTTTAAAATTGTTACAAGTGAACGAACAGTTTGAGTGAAATCGGAAAGTTCGATGGTTTCTTTGTTGGAATTTGCCAAACTTGATTTTGCAAGCGCAGACTTATTTTTAAGATTTGCAAACAGATTTTGGTTTTTATATGTGTTGCGAACCGATTCTAATTTTGTTTCAGGATCGACGGTTACCAAAAATTTTCCCTGATTCATTCCAACAGGGCTGGAGAAGCCGACATTGCTCGGCGCGTAAAACATTCCAATAATATCTTCACCGACAGTAAATTTCGGCATTTCTGCAAGGTTAATTGTCCGCTTTTCAGATTTTCCGCCAAGCATTTTCAGCGTAATATGATTTTGCTCTGCGCCGTAAAAATTTTCTTTTACAGAAATTGTTACAAAAGTAGAAAGAATATTTGTTTCCGGGTCTTCTTTTGTCTCTACGGAAGTTACTGTGCCGCGCACAATAATAGATGCGCTGGAAACAATATCTTCAATATTCATTCGCTTTGTCCGCTGCGCAAACATTTGCTGAACAGCCAGACTCAGCACAACCATTAGAATAGTTGTTTTTATTGCTGTTTTCATTCAGTTCTCCTTTAGTTCTTATTTTTTGGTGTATCATTTAATAAAAGAAATATTTTTTCAATACCAAAGAAAAAAATGTTAAAAAATACTCGTCAAATTTATTGTAAAAAATTGTAAAATATTGGCGGTAAATATTTGTTGTGTATCGCAACAAACAGTTCATAACAATTACGAGTCTTTTTTTTACACAATTTTTTGTAGTGAAAACCGCTTTAGTTTTTTTAAAATATGCCGATACTATAAGTAGATGTGTAGAACAAGACAATTCACACGGGCAAGGAAGCCCGGAAGAAATACAAATAAACTATATGGAGGTAGTTATGGCAAGTTCAACAGGGTCCCGCATCAACACCAATATCGGCGCATACAACGCGTTAAATGCGTTGAATAATGTAAACCGAGAATTGGGCGTACATCAACTTCGTTTGGCAACCGGCAAACGTATCAATTCGGCATCGGATGATGCAGCCGGATTCGTAATTTCCCGCAAGATGGAAGGACGAGTACGAGCATTAAGCGCATCATTAGATAACGTCGGCGACGCGCAAAATATACTGAGTATAGCAGAAGGCGGATATAATACAATCGCCGATCTGTTAACGCAGATAAAAGACAAACAATCCCGTTTTCAAAACGGCGGATTGGGCAGCGCAGAAAAAGATGCAATAGCAACTGAAATTGATCAGCTTGCGACCGAAATTGATGATATAGTATCGCAGACGAAATTCAACGGTAAAACATTGCTGGATGGATCGTTTGTAGCCGGCGTAGCGCAAAGCGGCGGTACGTTGGTAGTCGGCGATGTTGCGGCAGGCGCAGGAACGGTAACAGAAATAAATGTTGCAGGAGCAAAAGCATCTACAACATATACATTATCGGATCTTGGCAGCGGCGTATTGCGATTAACGCGCGGCGGCGACAACGTAGCGCAAGATGTAACAGTTTCAGCATCATCGGCAGGAACAGCGCAAACAATTAACTTCTCGCAGCTTGGAATTTCGATGAAGGTAATGGGAACCGCAACGGCAACCGCGTCGGCAACCGCAACAGCTCTTGTAGCGGCTGGAACAACAATGATTACCAATGCCGGTTCTTCGGCAGCATTCCAAGTCGGCGACAGCGGCGAAAACTTTGCATTAACATTTTCAGCAGGCGTTGGTTCTGCGGCATTGCTCGGAACAGGCGCAGGTTCAATCGCTGCTTCAAATGTTGGCGGTTTAACAGTTGATGCCGGATTAGATACAGTACTTGGTAAAATCGGCGATATTGGCGCAAAGATGAATCGTTTAAGCACGAAAGAATCAAATCTTACGACGGCGATAACGAACATTGAAGCAGCAAAAAGCCGTATAGTTGATGCAGATGTTGCAAAAGAACAAATTTCCGCAGTGAAGTTACAGTTCTTACAACAGACTGCAACAACACAGCTTGCGCAGGCAAATCAAA
>CAYXEE010000163.1:0-5853 GCA_964463935.1 uncultured Chitinophagaceae bacterium
CCATTGCTGTTGAAGAAAAGCGAAACGCTTTTAAAATATCAATCATCGCTTCTGTTTTAGAAATTGCATTCGGCGCGCTGTTGGCAAGATCAATAGCATATTCCTGCGACGTGGTGTTAAATTGTTTCACTGTTTTTTGTTCCAACTGTTTTTTCCATTGCAGCTGCGCAATAAAACGGCTCGCCTCCTTTTCATTATTGTTAATGTAAAAGCAGTGAACTTTTTTTGCTCCTCTTCGCATTACATCAAAAATATATGCTTTTATTCGTTCTTGGTCGCGGTATGTTGAAAGACCGAGCTGCTCGCGCAATTTCAACGGAAGCAAAAGGTCTTGCTGCGCTTTTCCGGGAAGAACATCGTCGTTTGCATCAAGAATAAAAATATTTTCAAATTGCAGTCCGCGCGTTTCTAAGAAACCAAGGACCTGCAATCCTTGAAGCGGCGTACCGGGAAACGGCGCTTCTCCCGATTCAATAAAATGACGAAGAAATAGAACGTAATACTCCATTTTTCCCAATGTATGCGCAGAAAGAAACGACGTTTGCAATGCAGAAAATTGTTCAAGCATCGCTTCAACAAACGGGCGAAAATACGGATGGCGGTGAGCGGTACTGCTATCATTTACAAATTGCAAAACATTGATGCACGCCGAGGCAAATTCTCCGATCGTAGAAATTCTAAAAAACGGTCGAAGCGCTGTATTGTGAATGTGTTGAAGATGATGTTTCAATTCTTCGGCTGCGATTTCGATTCCTTCCCGCTTCAATCTACGTTCAACAGTTTCATACAATGCCGGATTTTCTTCAATAAATTGTAATTCTGCAAAAACCCGCGCGCTGTGCGAAATGCAGTCGTCTTCAATTGCATGAACAATGGTTCTGGTTACATCGGTTCTATTTTTAAACAAAATATTTTTTGTGTACGGGTGAAGTAAAAATTGAAGATACTTCGGAATAAATACTTCGCCGTTTTTTGAACTGACGATAACATCGAGCAGTGATTTTAAAAAACCAAAAACAGGCGTGCGCGAAACCGGATAGCCAAGCGCAAGGTTGTATGTGTGCGGGTCGTACATTGAAAGCGTTTGATGATACAGCGGAAAAAGATTTTCTGCAGAAGGAAGAATAACCGCCGCTTGTTCGCTGCTTTCTATCGGCTCCGGGAACTGTTCGCGCAAAATGCTGTTCAGCGCAAATAACTCGCCGTGACTGTCGGGCGATTCAACATACAATGTTTCCGGTTCCGATTCTATTCCTTCAACCTCCGCGCTTATTTGTAAGCGCTCAAAAGTATGTTGAATTCCAACTCCATTCTGGAATAAAAATATTACATTTTCAAACTGAAGAAGTCTCTGCGCTATTTCTGCCTCTGTTTTGGTAAACGCATAAAATCCGGCAAAAATAATCTGCGAATATTGTGTAAATTGAATTTCAGAAATATGGTCTGCGGCAAACCGATATTTTTGCGCGCGCGATGATATTTTTCTTTTCTCCAATTCGTTGTAAAACGGTTCGTACAACTGAGCCAACGTTTGAATTGAAGATAAAGAATAACCCGCCGCATTTTCTTTCAGTGTTTTCGACGTAATTGAAGCAACCGCTAATTCTTCAAGTTCCGTAAAAATTTTAACGCCGAGTGGATAAAACATTTCAAGCGAAGAAAAATGACCGCTCCCTATTTTTTCGCCGCCGTTAAGATTTTTGTATAACTCAAATAAAATTGCAACGGCATCATATTCGTTAATTGAGTTGAAGCGATAATTGAGATGCTCTGAACAAAGAAAATCAATAAAAATATCAATGGAAAAAATCTTCGGCGGAATATACGACGAGCCGGTTTTTTCAGAAAGTTTTTTCCGAATAACATGCGCAGGACGTTTTCCCGGAAACACGATAAGCGACGATGAATAATTTTTATCGCCGGAATTGAGAAGCGATACAACTTCGTCTGTAAGATTGATTGACGGCGAAAGCAAGCGGACGATACTCATTGTACGCGCACCACCTTTCGCAGATCAATATACAATAACGCGCCTTGCACAGAAAATGCCGGATAAATTTCCGAAACAATTTTTATATAATTGCGAACTTGTTCGCAGTACTCGTCATTACTCTCGTCGCTTCCGGTTTTAAAATCAAGAATTGTAACGCGCTCTTTATCAATTACAATTCTATCCATTCTATACAATCTGCCGGAAGCGGAAACGAAATCTTCTTCGCGCAAAATTTTTCTAAATTCTTTTCGTTCAAAATAGTTGCGAACATCGGGCGTTTGTAAAAAACGCGCCAGCGTTTGAATTTCAGATTCTGCCGCTTCGTTTGCGTAGCGGCTTAATTGCGCCGCCGAACGAATTTCCGCTTCAACATTTTCCGATAAAAATTCTATGTGCGCCAGAACGTCGTGCAGAATATTACCGCGATGCGTTTCTTGCAGCCCGATTCTTTTGTGCGCCGCTGCCGGAAGCGGCGCCTTATCCAAAATGTGAAGCGATGGAATAAGCGGTAATTTCTCTTCCGGCTGTTCAACGTCTGCGCGCACATAGTGCGAGCCGTATTTTTTTTCGGGAAGAATGGATGCCGGCAGATTTTCAAGTTTATTGTACTGCACTGCTACATACATTTCTTTCCGTGCGCGCGTTAACGCAACATAGATTTTATTTAAATCGTCAATAATCTGCTCTTGTTCATTTTCTTCGTAGATATTCTTAAACGTTATATTTCTCTCGCCGAAATTTTTCCCAAGCCGTAAAACAGATAAGCCGTTATCTGTTTCAATGGTATAGAATGAAGCGGCACGCGCCCGTTTTTCTTTGAGAACTACAAGAACAATGGGAAATCCCAATCCTTTTGCCTTATGAATTGTCATAATCCGCACGGCATGTACCGATGCCGGAATTTCAATACTCCACGGGTCGCTCCCTTCTTCGCCGCTGAAGGAAAGAAAATCTTTTAAACTATTGTTTCCGGAATTTTCAAATTGTTTAATACATTCAAGAAATTTTACCAGCGCGCTTTCTTCTTCCGAAAATTTCTCAAAGACCGAAAACGTTTTGTAAATTTCTGAAACGAGATCGTACAGCGGCATATACCCGACTAACGAAAAAAGCCGGTCAACGTACTCTTCCCACGCATCCGAATACTGCATTCTGAATGCGCGGTAATAACTTTCAATATTATTTTTTCTGCATTCTATGATAAACGCGTGAATTTTTTCTTTTGGTAACAGCGGAACTGCGCGTTGGAAAATATCTCCGGAAAGAAATGTTGTAAACGACAAATTATCAATCGGCGAATCTAAAAATGCGAGAAGCGAAATTATTTCGCCGATAATTTTTCGTTTGCGAATATCCAGCGTGCTGAGCGAAAGAAACGGAATAGCGCCGTTGTTGAGCCAGGAACTGATTTCTACAACATCGGCGTTGGTTTGCGTTAAAATTGCAATATCTCCGTACGTGTAGCCGCGCTCGAGGCATTGCTGAATAGTTTCCATGATATATTTTCGCTGTGCATTTTCGGATTCGCCATCTTTTGTTTTTTCAATCTGCCGTACTTCAACGTATCCTTTATTTTTTTCTTCGTCCGGTACATCTTGCGCAAAATTGTAAAGTCCGCTTGCTTTGGCGCATTTTTCAAGCTGCGCAGTTTGTACATTCACGGAAAAAACATCCTTTACAAAATCAACCAACGCCTGCGCGCTGCGGTAATTTGTTGTCAGCGGAAGCACAACAGTCGGAGCGGACGGAAAATATTTTCCTTCAATTAAATTTTTAAAAATATGCCAGTCGGCGCCGCGAAAACCATAAATAGATTGTTTTGTATCGCCGACTGCAAACAGCGTTCCATGCTTTGCAAGCGCCTCTTCGATAAGCGGGTAAAGATTTTTCCATTGTATCGGACTTGTATCTTGAAACTCGTCAATCATAAAATGGGAAATGCGTTCGCCTAATTTTAAGTACACATCCGGCACAATTTCTTCGGAAAGATATTTTGCAAGCGAGCGGTTTATATCGTCCAGCACAAGAGCGCCTTCTACCATTTTTACATTTTTTACCGATTGTTCAATCATTGATACGGCGCGGACAAACGGCTGATAATATGTATGCGCATAAACGGTAATAAATTCATCGAGTAATTTTTCCAGCGGACGAATGATAGAAAATAATTTTTTAATCTCTTTTTCTGCGCCTGCATCATCGCTGTATTTGTTGAAATATTTTTTTGTTTTTCCTTTCGATGCAATTTCAAAAACTTCTCCATTGGCAAGCCGCATAATATCTTTTGCAAAATATGCGTTCACAGGAAGCGTTGTACGCTGCAGTTTCGTGTTAAGCAGCGCTGCCTTTTCAATAATTTCAGATTGTAATCCGCTTACTACTGCGCCGGAATCTATAATCTTCGGTTCGGAAGAATACCTCCCGAAATGTTTTTGCAATTGGAGTACTTCGCGCGCAATTTTAGAAAATGGATTCCATAAAAAACCGGCCCCGGAATAATCATTAATTTCAATAAGCCGTATCAGTTCATCGACAAATTGCGAATCGCTTGTTCCTTCGCGCAAATTCTGCGAAAATTGACGGAACGCCGCGCCGACAATCGCATCATTATCAAATTCAATTTCAATATTTGGCTGTACGCCTAATTCCAGCGCAGACGCTTTAAAAACAGTGGTTAAAAAACTGTCTATCGTGCGAACATTAAAATCGGAATAGTTGTGAAGAATTGTTTCAATCATTTGCCCGGCGCGCGCGGCAATCGCTGTTTCATCGGACGAAACTATTGCAGTAATTTCGTTCAATGTTTTCTTATTGTTGAGAGCCGCTTTTTTCAATACGGAAAGAATCCGCTCCTTCATTTCTTTTGCGGCAAGTTTTGTAAATGTTATTGCAAGAATGTTGCGCAAGCCGTTGAAAGGAATTTTTTGCGAAAGAAGAAATTGCACATAGCGGTGCGAAAGCGTGTACGTTTTTCCCGATCCGGCGGATGCTGGAATAACAACTACGCCCGGTAATTGAAGTTCGGTATCGTTGGGAAGCAATGACATTACTTTGAAGATAAGAAGAAGGAGCGAAAATTACAGCGTGAAATAAATATTTTTCAGCGGCAGTTTTGCAAACCGCTGATTGAAATTTTTTTAGAATTTTTTATGATAATGTCCAACGGAATATCTTCGGGATGCTCAGCCCAATGTAAAATAATTGCCCGCACTCCGCCAATCATAAAATGACGGAAAAAGCGGACGCTCATTGTTTCATCAAATTGCTGATTAGCAATTCCTTCGCGCAAAATATCTTCGCCGAGATCGAGAAATTTATCGTAATACGGCGTAAAATATTTCGGACTTCGATGGAAAAAGTTTATCTGTTCTGTTACAATAACAACCGCCAGCTCGCGGTTTTCGGAAAACATTGTGAAAAGCAAATCCATCATTATTTCAAATTTTTGCATCGGAGAAATATCTGCGCGCGCAACGCGCGCGGTTAATTCTTCATACAGTCTTTTCCACGTATCGTCGAAAATGCGCGCTAATAATTCTTCTTTGCTCTTAAAATAAAGATATACTGTCCCGGCTGCAACTCCAGCGCTGGATGCAATTTTTGCTATCTGTGATTTATGAAAACCTTTTTTTGCAAAATGTTTTATTGCAGAGTGAAGAATTGCTCTTTCTTTTTTCGGCTCTTTTTTTCTCATACTATTCTGGAAATGATTGAAGTTGTAATAATCTAAAGAGGAATAATGTGAAGTGCAAAAGAATAATAAAAAATACCTGCTGTAAAAACGGAATTTTTTATTTTACTAATAACCGAAGTTACGCAAAATGATGTTTAAGGACTCAAAACCTGAATCCCGTCATTCC
>CAYXEE010000164.1:0-5829 GCA_964463935.1 uncultured Chitinophagaceae bacterium
ACTATTCTACAAAATTATTTTTTCAAAAAGTCCGATTTCTGTTGAACCAGTACAAAATGTCCAATTGTTCCCGCCTTGGTACTCAAACATAAAAAACCGTCCATCAATACCGCCGTTAGAAAAATTTTGTTTCCCATCAAGATCAAAATCTCCAAACGCATATCCTTGTGTGTAAATAGGAAGTTTCTTTGAATAAACAATATCAAATTTATGAGAAACATTATTGAAACGAGCAATTTCGTTAAAAGTACCATTTGTATTACGTTTCTGAATTCGATATAGTAATTCAAGATTTGGTTCATCATCAAGGTTGCGCAAACGTGAAATTGCAATGCTTTCAAAGTGAGATAATGAATCAAAAATAGCAAATGGTTTAATTGGAAGATTTGTAGGTTTTAATTGAGTATAAAAAACTGCCGAATCGCAGTTGTAATTGTTTAATTCTCTACCCGGATGTATTAATATCTCCATTTCTCCATTATTATCTATATCTCCAAATGTATCCCCCCCCCTTCCCAATGAATCAGGAAAATCATAAAGTTTCTTCATTACTGAATCACTCCCTAATTCATAAATTCCTACGCCTAAAAATCTATGTGGTGATTGATAGCTTTGATTCTGAAGTATAATTTCATTTCTCCCATTTTTATTAAAATCATATGCAACAAATTCAAAATCATCGGTTTCAATTCCGGCATTAAATGAAGTTAAAGGACGGTATTTCCAGTCGTATAAAGAATAATCTAATGTTCTAAAATCAATTGTTAATGTGGGAATGTCGTTGGAAGAGAATCCTGTTGACTGCAAAGATTTGTAGTGCGTATAACCGGTTCTATTATTCCGTACCTCTATAATCTCATCTGTATTCTTCGTAATACAAAGATTTCCTCTTTGTAAGGGAATAAAGAGTTCTTGTGCAAAAACAGGGGTAATGAAAATAATAAATAATATTGGCATTAATAATACATTTGAGGTACTCATTGTTACGCTTCCTTAATCAAGTGTTCTTGGAAAAGATATTATTCTTTTTTTCTTCACGTAAACCCTGTAAAAAATTTTCTTCCGTATTGTACAATGAAAATCTTTTCCCTTTGCAGGGGAGCGTTTACAGGAAAATAAAAAAGTTTTGTGCAAAAATTTTGCACTGTAAAAGTGAAAGGAAAACTAAAAAGTATCTTGCTTAAATAATAGCAAAATAATCTAAGGGCATTATCCTTGTGTGTGTGTGTGTGTGTTTGTGTGTGTAGCACAATGAGAATAACCGGGTTACTTAAAGTAAAAGTATTGTTATTTATTCCCCGCATAATTTTACCTAATTTTTGCTGTAAATTCAAGCAAAATTATAAATATTTCTTCTATAAAACTAAGCAAAGTTTTCTCGCAAAGACGCTAAGCCGAAAAAAAAAATATTCTAAAAACAACAACTTAGCTTCTCTGCGGCTTTGCGAGAAATGTTTTTCAGATGTTTCAAATATTTATTCTATGTTCTTTCTTTTAGAAGCAATCTCAAAAATATCGATGAAATGCTATTTTTAAGAGAACTTCTAATTTTTAATTTCCGGTTTCAGCACAAATGTTGCAACGTTTTCCGTTGAAAAATATTTTTTAGCAGCATTTTGCACTGCTGCTGCTGTTAAGGCAGAAATCAATTTTTCTCGTTGCAAAATAAGTTTTGGGTCATCGCCGTAAAAATATGAATTGTTCAAACTTGAAATCCAAAAATTATTTTCCTTTACATTTACTTCATTGTCGCGTCGTTGCAGTTCTTGTACTTTCTCAATGTATTCTTTTTGCGCGCCAAATTGCTTCAAACTGTCAATTTGTTGATGAACAACGCCAATCAATTCTTCCACTCGTTCCGGCGCACAGCCAAAGCGCACAGTAATGGTATATTCTTTTCGTGGATACAATGAAGGCGAACCGGAAATACCCACGCCGTACACCCCCCCTTTTTCTTCTCGAAGCTGCTCTCGAAGTTTTATTTGCAACACTTCTATCATGGAATTAAAATCGTACCTGTTTTGCCGCGTCCATTCAAACGGACCGTTAAAGGAAATTTGCACGGAACTTTTCGGTTCAATGCCGCGAAATATTTCTTTATATATTTTCCCTTTCGGAAATCTCATGCCGATATCTTTCCACGATTCTTTTCGCTTAAGTGACGGTAATGATGCAATGTACGTTTCAACCAACGGCTTTACTTTTGCAATTTCAAAACTTCCAATGATGAAAAAAGTAAAATCCGATGCATCGGCAAAACGATCTTTGTAAAATGAAATCGCTTCATCTAAATTTTGTTTGTCAATCAATTCTACTGTCGGAGGAACAGTGCGCGGATGGTAGCTCGACGTTACTGTTGAGATTGTATCGTAAAATGCTGTTTCGGGACTGAGATTTCTGTTTTGAATAAATGTTTTATATCGAGATAGGTATGCACCGAACGCGGAATTATCTTTTCTCGGAGATGTAAATCGTAAATATGCTAATTGAAACATTGTCTCAATATCTTTCGGAGAACAGTTACCATTCAATCCTTCTGTAATTTCATAAATGTATGGATTAACATTCGCAATTTTTCCGCTTAAATATTTTTGCAATTGAATCATATCAAAATCGCCGATACCGCCAAGTGCTGTTACAGACGAAGATCCTAAATACGTAGAAAGAAATTTTTCTGTACTTTGTAAAGAATTTCCGCCGACACTCGTTGCGCTGAATAATATTTCATCGTTCTTAAAATCTGTCGGTTTTAAAACAACTTTAGCACCATTGGATAATGTCCACTCCGTAACGCCGATTTCCTTCAATATTTTTTCTGAGATCACTTTACCAGCTTTGGGCTCTTTTTCAAGTAGTTTTTTGTCAGACATAGCATCTACATATGGTGGAATGTTTCTTTGCTCAACTTCATCAAGAGCAATTCTAAAAAGAAAATCTGCCGGAAGAACTAAACCATCTTTTTTCGGTGCAGAGACAATAATCGCTCTGTTTTCTTTCGTAATCCTTTGCAAAGAAAGCGCGTTTATTTCTGAAAGCGTAATCTGCGGAACGAACATTTGATACAGTTGGTATTCAAACGCAATTCCGGGAATCGGTTCTTCCGTCAAATAATTTCTAATAAATTCATCCGCATACGAATCGGATTCTGTTTTGTCGCGCTCAGTAAATGCTTTTTCCATTCCGCGCAAAAGGGATTTCTTTTGCCGTTCAAGTTCGCCTTCGGTAAAACCGTGTTTGCTTACTCGGTACATTTCCGTCAGCAGCGCTTCTGTTGCTTCTTTAATTTGATTTTCCTTCGGCATTACATACAACGTAAACGCCTCTTTCCCGCCGATATATTTTCCAAATCCGCCGCCCGCAAATGCAAACGGCGTAGCTGGTTTCTGCATCAATTCGCTGATGCGGATATTAAACATTCCGTCATACAAGCGATTTGCAATTTGCCGACGGTAATCTCCGACAAATTTTTCCTTTTGTTCGTCTTGCTTAAAAATATATTGAATGGTTGTGTATTGAAGTTCTGCATCGGTTGCGCTTGAAACTAACGTTTGCGGATGGTTCGCTAAAGTATATTTCATTCGTTCACGCGGCTGCGCTCTTAGTGGAATTGACCCAAAATGTTTTTTAATAAGATTTTCAATTTGCTGTTTATCAAAATCTCCTACCGCAACAACTGCCATTAAATCAGGTCTGTACCAATCTCGGTAAAATCGGCGAAGCGTTTCATACGTTGCCGTGTCAATCGCTTCTTTCTTCCCAATCGGAAGACGCTCTGCATATTTTGAACCGTAAAAAATTACAGGATAATGTTTTTTGTTTACACGCTCGCTTGCTCCGCGCCCTAATCGCCACTCTTCGCCTACAACGCCGCGCTCTTTATCTATTTCTTTATCTTCAAAAGAAATATTGTGCGCCCAATCTTCTAAAATGCTAAATGCTTTTTCGATAACGTGAATGCTGTCTGTTGGAATTTGAAGCATATACACAGTTTCATCGAAACTTGTATAGGCATTAAGATGCGGACCAAAACGCACTCCGGTTCGTTCTAAAAAATTTACAAGCTCTTGTTTCGGAAAATTTTTTGTTCCGTTAAACGCCATGTGTTCAACAAAATGAGCAAGACCTTGCTGATCATCGTCTTCCATTATTGAGCCGGTTTTTACGGCAAGCCGGAATTCTGCCCGTTTTTCCGGCTTTACATTTTTACGAATGTAATACGTTAATCCGTTGGAAAATTTTCCAATAGTAATGAGCGAATCTACCGGAAGCGGCGCGTTTAATTGCACGGATTGTGCATAGAGATGAGAAATAAAAGAAGTAAAAATTAAAAGCAGCGTATTGAAACGAAGTAAGCGCATACGATTCTCCATTAAAAATTATTGAGAAGTGTACACGCTTTTTAGTTGGGAAGCAAGTTTGTTAGTTTAATGAAACTGCAGGAAACTGCATTCCTGCCATTTCATGAAACATTAACTGCTCCATTGTATAAGTATAAAAACTATCCAACGGTAATTGTGCAAGAATATCCCGAGCGCTTTTTTCATTATTTCCTGCAACCACAATCCACAGACGCGTGCGTTGAGCGTTCAGCGTATAACTGAAAATTTTTCGTTGCTGCATCAATTCCGCTAATACCATACGCTGTTCCGGTACTAACGAAATAAATTCTTGTGAAAAGGTAATTGGTAATCGCACATCTGCCATAAATAATTTCATACTCTTCCCCTTGCTTGCAATATTTTCGTAATAACAATATACAATTCTACCAATCACTATCCAATTTTTACCGAAGTCATAGAAACAGAACCCATAACCAATTTGTCGTTAAAAAACGAAATGTCTTCGTCCTTTTCTTTTAAACCAAGAATGTACATCAGCGGCAAATAATGATCTGGCGTTGGAATAGAAAGCATTGCTGCTTTTCCAAGAGATTTGTAATCCATCAATTTAGTATGTTCTTCTTTTACAATCATTGTTCTGAATTTTTCATCCATTTCAACCGCCCAATCAAATCCGCCGTTTGGATTTTTCCAATCTATAACTCCCAAATTATGCACCATGTTTCCGCTTCCAAGAATTAAAACGCCTTTTTTGCGGAGTATGAAAAGCTCTTTTGCCAGTTCGTAATGCCATTGGGGAGATTTTGTTCCGTCAATGCTTAATTGGAGAACTGGAATTTTTGCTTCGGGAAACATTTTTCGAACTACAGTCCAACAGCCGTGATCAAGTCCCCACTCATGATCGAGTTCTACAGTTGTTTTAGTTATTAACGTTTTAGTTTCTTTTGCTAATTCAGGTTTTCCCGGAGCCGGGTATTGTACATTATACAATTCTTGTGGAAATCCGTAAAAATCATAAATTGTTTGCGGATTTTCCATTGCTGTTACAAAAGTACCTCGCGTAAACCAATGCGCAGAAATACATAACACGGCGGAGGGCTGCGGAATATGTTTTCCCATCTCGCTCCATCGCCGGCTGAATTCGTTATCCTCAATACCATTCATCGGCGAACCATGACCGACAAATAACAGCGGCATCTTCCGCTGTTCATTCGAAAGATGTTCGCTAAATTTTCGTAATTCTGATAATGTTGTCATAGAAAGAAAACTGCTCCACAAAGTTTGTAGAAATTCAACTCTTTGCATTTTTTTATACGGCTTTATGTACTGATTCTATTTTATTCACTCATGTTACGCAAAATAACAATTATGGTCATGCTGAGCCTGCCTGCACGAAGCCGATGCTTCGTTTCGGCAAAGGCAGGCGAGGCACTCTTAAGTTTGTAAGGTCATCCTTCTGCCGACACGAACCCGCCTGAGGCGGGGAAGT
>CAYXEE010000165.1:0-5803 GCA_964463935.1 uncultured Chitinophagaceae bacterium
CGCGGCGTACAGCCGTACACCATCAGCATAAAAAATACTGATAGTACGGTTTTCTTAGCAATAGTATAAATTATTGAAGCGTTCCTTGCAGTATTTTTTTTGCTATGTATTTAGTGTGCGAAGAAAAATCTTTAGTAATAATCCATTGCAGCATACCGTGATTTTTTGCAGCGAGTTTTCCTTTGTTTTGTCCGAAATTAAAAACAATATCGCCATTGTCGTTGCGGACGAAACGGCGGTCGTAATCCAAAATATCATTTTTATCTTTTACATAATCCGCAAGTTCTTCAACCGATGCCGCAAGGTCGTCATATTTTTCAAACTGTCCGATAAGAACTTTAATAGCAGCGTCAACATCCGCTTGAGCGGAATGCGCGTTCAACAAATCTTCATTGGCGTAAAATTTTAATGCGGCGGCAAGGTTTCTCGGCTCGCGCTTATGAAAAATTGTTTGCACGTCAATTATTCTTGCGCTTTCTAACGGATTGCAATCTGCTCCGGCTCGCAGCAATTCTTCCACAAGCAGCGGAACATCGAATTTCATAATGTTGTAGCCGGCGACATCGCACCCTTCGAAGAATTCCTGAATTTCATTTACAGATTCTTTAAACAATGGCTCGTTCTTCACCATTTCATCGGTAATTCCATGCACGGCGGTAACATTTGCGGGAATTGGAATTCCCGGATTAAATCTGCGAAAAAATTCCGTACGCGTGCGATCGGGAAAAATTTTAACCGCGCACAACTCTACAATTCTATCATTCGTTGTGCTGATTCCCGTTGTCTCAAGATCGAAAAAAATTAGCGGGCGCGTCAGCGCGAGGGTAGTAAACATTGTAAAAATTATTGGTTATTGGATTTAGTAAAATACTAAAAAACGCGCGGTTGTTCAATGTGAAGTTTGCGCCGCCGGTAATTCAATTGTTATCACGCATCCTTTGTGTGTTCCATGGTGAATTGTTATTGTTCCATTGTGAGCATCTACAATTTCTTTAACAATCGCCAATCCAAGTCCGGTTGAAATTTCCCCGCCGGTCGGTTTTGCGGAAAGCGGTTGAAATTTTTTAAATAATTTTTCTCTATCGTCTTCGGTAAATCCCGGACCGGAATCTTTAATAGAAAATTGTACAATACCGTTGCGCTTGGCAATTTCAATTTCAATGGTAGAATTGTACTCTGAAAACTTTATTGCATTACTTACAAGATTTTCAAATGCTTCCTGCAGACGCGCCGGATCTGCCAAAACAGTATATTGAATTTCAGGATTTGCGTGAAGAATAACGGATTGCGATTTTTTCTTTGCCTGTAATTCGTACCCGGAAAGAATAATGGCGGCAAGTTCCGAAACATTTGTTTCTTCAAATTTAAATCGCAAACGTCCGGTTTCTATAGAAGAAAAATTTAACAAATCGGAAATAAGCAGAATCATTCGTTGCGTTGCGCGGCGAATCATAAGCATTAAAGTTCCGTCTCGTTCCGAAATAGCTCCGGTTTCAATTATTTCTTTTGCAATGCTGTCTATTTGAATAATAGGATTGCGCAAGTCGTGCGCAGTAATATCCAGCAGATGCGTTTTCATTGCATTAGCTTTTTGTGCAAGTTCGCGCTGATACTCTGCTTCGGTTAACAGCAGTTTGGTTTTTTGCTGCTCTGCTGTTAAATCTTTTGTCCGATCTTCTATTGTTTGTTCAAGTTCAGTCTGCCTGCGAATAATTTGACTTGTTCGGTAGCGGTAAATGCCGAAGAAAATTAGGAGTAACGAAACAACAGCAAAAATGTAAAAAATAGCGGTTTGATAAAAATGTGCTTGAACAACAAAAGAGTATTCCGCCCCCTGCATATTCCATACGCCGTCGCTATTTGCGGCAATTACGCGAAACGTGTATTCGCCCGAAGGCAGATGAGAATAATATGCGGCTCGTCGATTGGCAACTTCATCCCATTCAATATCATAACCTTCTAATTTTACTTTGAAGCGTACTTTTTTAGGACCATCAAAACTTAATCCTGTATAACGAAATTCATAACGCTGCTTTCCCGGTTGAATGATATGCGATTCGGTAAGCGAAACGGATTGATTATCAATAAGAAAATCTTCAATGACAACCAACGGCGGCTGTTCGTTAATCGTAATTTTTTTCGGGTCTACCATTGTTATTCCGCGCGTTGTTGGAAACCACAATGTGCCGTCGCTTGCTTTCCATCCTGCCGGATGAGTGCCGCCGTTGCATTCCGCGCTTGCCATGCCGTTTTCTTTTCCGTAAACAGTCGGAATAATTTTTTTGTTTTTATTCGTGATATAATATTCAACATCCGATTTATTGATATGATATACGCCTTTGTTGCAGCTTATCCATAAACGCTGATTGTTGTCTTCTAAAATTCTAAACACAACGTCGTCAAACAATCCGTTTTTTACCGTAAGCTGTGTAAACGAACTGTCTCGCATAACAATAAGTCCGTTTCCAAGCGTTCCAATCCACAGCGTATTGCTGCTGTCAAGATAAAACTCTTGAACAAAATTTGCGGGGAATCCATTATTGTTATTGAAATGTTTAATAAGCGAATCTTTGTAAATGGCCAAACCAGCGCCGTCCATTCCAATAAATAAATTGTTGCTGCGGTCGAACGCAATAACATTAACATAGTTGCTTGGAATACCATTCTTTGAATTTAGTGTTTTTACAGATTTGTTTTGAATAGAATGAATTCCGCTGCCGGAAGTAGAAAGCCAGATATTTCCGCTGCTGTCTTCAACAATGCAGCTTATCGCTTCGCCGGTAAACTGCATTGACTTAGGAAGCGGGACAATTTTTTCATTAACAATTTTATTCAGTCCGCTTATTGTTCCAACCCACAGCGCGCCGGTTTTATCTTCGTAGAGCGACCAAATGTTGGAGTGGGTTAATCCATTTTTTTTAGTATAAATCTTTTTCGTACCTGCTGCACGATCAAATAATACAAGCCCATCGTCCGTTCCGAACCAGAAATTCTTTTTGCTGTCTTCAAAAATTGTCCACGCATTATTGTGCGGAAGACCTTCTTTAGATGTGAAGGAAGTAAAAATACCGTCTTTCAATACATTCAGTCCGCCGATTTCTGTTCCCACCCATAAATTTCCTTCGCGGTCAATAAAAATTGCGTTAACAACTCGTTCGGAAAGACCGTCTTCGGGCGTGTATGAAGAAAATTTATTTTTGTAAAATCTTGCCAGTCCTTTGTTAGTAGCAATCCAAAGATTTCCCTGTTGGTCGGGGTAGAGGGCATAAATACTGTTGCCGGGAAGTCCGTTATCAACTGTGAAATGTTCCAGAAACGTAATTGTAGAATTTACCAGCTTAATTCTCTGTAATCCTTTTGTTGTTCCCAGCCAAATAGTGCTGTCGTGTTTTTGTTGAAGCGAGTAAACTTCTTTTGAAGCAATACCATTTTTTTGAGAAAAGGAAGAAAAGGCGCTGTCGTTAAAAATAGTAACCCCTTCTCCAGTAGCAAACCAAAGCCGATTTTGTATATCGCGGTAAATTTTCCAAACATTGTTGCTAATCAATCCGTTTGCAGTTGTGTATTGCCGAACAGAAACAGAATCAAATCGTATTGCTCCATTTTCTCTTGTTGCAATCCAAAGTCCGCCAAGCGGGTCGCGGTAAAAACTATGAATTTGGCTTCGAATATATTTTGAAAGAGAATCTATTCTTTTAAAGACGCCGTTTTCATATACAATTATCCCGCCTAAATACGAACCAATCCACAATTTTCCTGATTTTCTATCGGAATAAAGAGCCGAAATATAATTATTTCGTATTGCCGCAGTATTATTTTTATCAAACACCGTAAACTGAACGCCGTCGAAACGAACCAATCCTTCCTGTGTTCCCATCCAAATATATCCGTCGTTTGTTTGTGTAATTGCGTTAATGGAATTTTGCGGCAGTCCGTTATCGGTTGTCCAGATTTCGTGCGTGTATTGCGTAATATTTTTTTTCGGATCAGGACCTTTAAATGTAAGCGGCTGAGAGAACAGTAATAAACTGTGTGTTAGAATGAACAATATGTGGAAGGAAATATTTTTCATAGCTTAACAAAAAGTAGAGTACGTGATAACCAAAATCAAGTTAGTTTTTGATAAGTTTTTGCCACCCATGTTGCTAAACGGATAAAGCATTTAAAAAAATAGTTGAATTACACAGTTCTCTGTAATACATTAGCGCTGTATTTATTTATTGGTCATCTCGAAAAACTCACAAATAAATTTTCTCGCAGATCACAAAGTGATGGCGCCAAGGGCATGGCTTTGCCACTTCGCCGCGTTGCCAGACGCCAAGCCGCAAAAAATAATTTTTAAACAATAATTTGCGCCTTCGGGACTTTGCGAGAGATGTTTTTAGAGACGCACTATTAACATTAAGGAGGATTTTATGGATATGGCTTCTGCATTTGCATCGTTGAATTGGTTTGCTGTAATTGTTGCAACTGTTGCAACATTTGTGCTTGGGTATTTTTGGTATTCGCCAATGTTGTTCGGTAAGGCGTGGATGGAAGTTACCGGTATGACGCCGGAAAAAGGAAAGCAAGCAAATATGGGCGCGTTGTTTGGCGGCGCGTTTTTGTTTACGCTTATTTCTGCAATAAATCTTGGAATGTTTCTTGGACCAAAAAGCGATTTGTCGTTTGGCATTGCCGCCGGCGCAGCTGTTGGTATCGGCTGGATTGCAACAGCAATTGGAGTAACATATCTTTTTGAGCAGCGTCCGCGAAAGCAGTGGTACATTAACTCCGGATACTGGGTTGTTGCGTATGTAATGATGGGAGCAATTATCGGCGCGTGGCATTAAAAAATAAAATTTTATATTTTGTTTTTGCAAAACGGCTCTGTGCGAGCCGTTTGCTTTTTGTTTCAACGCTTCATTTCTTATATTAAACGGAATTATTTACAACCGACATACAAGATGAAAAAAATTTTCCGCATAATTTTTTGGGTTCAATTATTCGCCTCGTTCCTGAGCGCACAAACAATTCAAAAATCGCTGCAAGCCGTACGCACCACAACTCCGCCGGTTATTGATGGATATGGAAATGATGAAGCATGGAAAAATATTGAACCCGCAAACGCATTTGTTCAACGCGATCCGATTGAAGGAGCAGTACCGACAGAAAACACTGAAGTGAAAATTATTTTCGACGATAAAAATATTTATATCTGTGCAATAATGTACGATTCTTCGCCGGACAGTATTGTTTCACGGCTTGCGCGGCGCGACGATTTTGCAGAATCCGATTTTATCGGCATTGGTTTTGACAGTTACAACGACAAACAAACCGCATTTGTATTTGTAGTTCTTGCCTCAGGAACGCGGATTGATTACTTGTCTTACAGCGACGGAAAGTACGAAGATTACTCATGGGATCCGGTGTGGGAAACGGAAACAAAAATATTTCCGAACGGCTGGTGCGCGGAAATAAAAATTCCTCTATCGCAATTGCGTTTTACGGAAGGGAATAATACGTGGGGAATGAATATTGCGCGAAAAATAATCCGCAAGAATGAAGAAACGCATTGGAATCTGATGAGCAAAAAAAAAGACGGCTTTGCATCGCAGTTCGGAACAATGACGGGAATGAGCGTAATTCAATTGCCGAAAGTTTTTGAAGTTCTTCCGTATGCAGTCGGTTCATCAGAACATTATTCTGCAAAACGCGGAAAAGAAAAAATTGAAAAAATTCGTCCGAACGCAGGCGTAGATATTAAATACGGACTCTCTTCCAATTTTACAATTGATGCAACATTCAATCCCGATTTTGCACA
>CAYXEE010000166.1:0-5780 GCA_964463935.1 uncultured Chitinophagaceae bacterium
TCGGAGCGGAGAAGGCGGGAGTCGAAGTTCCGCTTTTTGAATGCCGCAAGTGCGGAATACCAAATAGCGGCACATTTTTATATTTTGCGTAACTTCAGTAAAGTACAACAAATTTGAAATATCGTTGCTTTCTATTAAAAAAATGTCGGACATCTGTAAAACTTAAAAAAATTATTTTAAAAATTTTCGCATTAAATCATCAATTGCATTTTTGCTGATTCCTTCGCCGAATTCTGAACTTGGCGCGGAATCAATTTTCTTTTCGGTTGTTTTATGTTGATCAACCGGCGCGTTTCCCGCTTTCAAACGAATGCGTTCTTCAATTTCTTCAATCCAACTCGTTACTTGTTTTGCTGTTGAAGGTTTTTCTTGTGAAGAAGAAATTTTTGCCGGCTGTGAAAATGATGGCTGTTCATTGTTCATTGGTAACTTGTTTACCGGTCTTGTTTCAAATGCCAATCGTTTTACATTGATAAGATGTTTTGCCGATACATTTTCCGAAATAATTGAACGCCCAAACGTTCCGGGCCCTAATGTAAGGGAAGGAAGCAATTCATTTGTTCCGCCGACTGCGCCGAGCGCAGATTGTGTGTTTGCTAAAATTCTGCACGCAGGTTTTTCTAATGCAAATTTCATAATAATGTCGTGATCGGAAGAATGAATTACCATCGTATGTCCGATGCCGCCGAATTCCAACATTTCAATACAACGATGACATCCTTCGCGCCAGCCGTCAACAGTAAAGAATGAAAGCACGGGAGAAAGTTTTTCTTTTGAGAGCGGATATTCTTTCCCGACTGCGGGAAGTTCTGCGATCAATGCGGTCGTATCGGGCGGAACTGAAAACCCGGATTTCTGAGCGATGAATGCCGGAGATTTTCCAACAACATCGGGATTCAATGCTAATTTTGAATCGAACATGAAACGTGTAAGCTTTTCTTTTTCTTCTGGATTCAGGAAATAAGCTTTTTGTTTTTTAAATTCTGCAATTACTTGATCGCGAATCGGCGCATCTACAATTACGCCGGATTCCGTTGAACAAAGCACGCCGTAATCAAATTGATTTCCTGAAACAATATCCGCAACAGCTTTCTGAATATTTGCTGTTCGCTCAATAAAGACAGGAACATTTCCCGAACCGACGCCGTACGCCGGTTTGCCCGAACTATACGCCGCTTTCACCATCGGATTGCTTCCGGTAGCAAGAATAACAGCGGTGTGTTTGTGCTTCATTAACTCACTTGTTCCTTCAATTGTTGGAACAGTCATACATCCGAGTAACCCTTGCGGTGCGCCTGCGCGGTAAGCCGCATCGGCAACAACGCGCAATGCCTCCAATGTACTTTTCGCGGCGCGCGGATGAGGCGAAGCGACAAATCCATTTCGTCCTTTTACAGAAATAATTGCTTTGAACATTACTGTTGAAGTCGGATTTGTGGAAGGAACAAGTCCTGCAACAACTCCCATCGGTTCGGCGATTTCGACAATTTTCTTTTCTCGGTCTTCGCGAATAATGCCGACCGTTTTCAAATCTTTTATAGATTCCCAAACTCGCTTTGTGGCAAATTCGTTTTTCTTTTTTTTGTCTTCCGGTTTTCCAAAACCTGTTTCTTCGTGCGCCATTCTGCCGAGCCGTTCGGCTTCGGAAAAACCGGCATCAACCATTGCTTTTACAATTGTATCAACTTGTTCTTGCGAATACGCGCGAAATGCAAGCTGCGCTTCTTTTGCTTTTGTCAGCAAATCGCGCACTTCTTGAACAGACTGCAAATCTTTATCCATAATGTTACCTTGCGATTGTTATATCTAAAGTTTCTCGTTTCTTCTTAATATCAAAAATGTAAGAGGAATTGTTCCAATTTACAAATAAAAGAAACGGTTTTTCTGCTTCAATCAGAATTTGTTTTCCGCGCGAAGTTGCAATTGTTTTCAAAGAAATCAATTGGTCGCGCAGTTGAATTCGTTCAATACCATGTTCTTCTTTTTGGTGAATACGCCATGTAATTTTATTTTCTAATCCGTTAACTGTAATTCCAAGAATATTTTCGATAAACAATGCAATCGGTCCCAATCCGGACCAGCCGACAAAATCTTGACGCGAAAAAAATGTGTCATCCCAGCGCGTGGCGGGAGAGGCATATTCCGGCGAATAACATTCCCAGATTGTTTTATAGCCGTCGTTGTATCGTTCTTCAAACGGAACGGCGTCGTCATTGTTCAGACCGAGCGTGAAAATTTTTGTCATATTCTGAAGATGATTTTCTGCAATAGAATCGGCAAGGGAAAACTGCTGCTGATATTCCAATCCTTTAACAACCATAAAATTTGTCGGAGCCCAAACGCTTCCGCGCCAGTAATGTCCGCGCGGATTGTAATTAGGGTCGTCTGCGGAAAGAGTCGGCACAACGTGCGGACGCCAAAATTCTTTCGGATTGCGTAAATGATTGATGAATTCAAATCTTCCCGGAAAATAAGAATCGAGATGCAAAGTCCAAAACGCTCCGATATGTTGTACAGAATTTTGCACTCCGCCGGATGAAACATCAAAGAAAAAATTTTTATTTTTATTCCAATTATATTTTTGGAGCGTAAAAAATATCTGACGCGATTTTGATTCAAAATATTTTTCAGTACGAGAATCTTTTACTATTTTTGCAATTTCGGAAATACATTTTGCCGCCAGCGCGTGCTGCGCCGTAGCATCAATCCATCCGCCGCGTTCAACAAATGGGCGCGGAGTATTGTCCATTCCGCTTCCGAGCGGCGAATTGTAATAAAGATTTCTAATAGAATCCGATTGCGTATTTTTTTCTATCCAATCAAAATATTTTATTAAAATCGGCAGAACGCGCGGAAGGCGAGTAGTATCGCCGCTTATTACGGCGTAGCGCAATTCAATCCACGCAAACAACGGCGGATTTATCATCGGTTCATTTTCAGTCGGATCGCCTGCCTGTAATCCTGTTTGTTCGGAATACACGCGCTGAATGTAACCGTCTTCCCGCTGCTTGCCGTAAAAATTATCCAATGACTGCATTACAGGAAAAATATTTCTACCGTACACTGCAAAGGCAAGCATAAAACATGTATCCCATTGATAAATCATTTCATTGAAACCTTCGTCCATGTATTCTTTTACAAATCCGTTGGCTGAAGTTCCGCGCGAAATTTTTTGCCACGCCATTTCCCACGCGGCATAATACAGCTTAATGTAATCTGCACGGGAAGGGAAAATAGGTTTCGGCAGATTTTCTTTCGGAAAATACACTCTTCGTTTTGTTCGGGTTGGCGCCGGCGGATTGCCGGCTTTCAGAATTGAATTGTAACTTGTTCCGCCATCGTTCACTTTGGAAGGATTTGCCGGATCGGGAATCCAATTCCCATCAACAATAAATTTGTAATAAAAATATTTTTCGGGAAGTTTTAGCGTTACGCTCCATTTTCCTGATGTATCTTTTTTCATCGGAAATGAATTGCTCCAGCCGGAAAAACTTCCTACAACAGAAACTGATGTTGCAGATTTTGATTGAAATGAAAATTGAACCGGGATGCTGTCTGTTTGAGCAATAATGATGCTGGTAAACAATAAAAAATTAACAACTCTCAAAAAAATTCTTTTCGCCTTTGCGCTCACCGATGGTATCGATTCCTGAGTTATCTTAGACATAATAATTAAAACAAAGAATTTTGTTTGATTGTATTATTTGCAATTCCAAAATGCTTAAACGCCAATTCCGTTGTTTCTCTTCCGCGTGAAGTTCGTTTAATAAATCCTTCTTGAATTAAATACGGCTCATACACTTCTTCAATTGTTCCCGCTTCTTCGCCGACAGCAACGGCGAGAGTGTTTACATTTATCTATTATAGTATGAAGAATTCGTTTATCCATTTCATCAAGACCGTGTTCGTCAACTTCCAGCGCTTTCAAAGCGTGCTGTGCAACTTCTTTGGTAATAATTCCTTTATGCTTTTTCAGCGAATCGTCCGCTTCTGCAAAATCGCGGCATCGTTTCAATAAGCGATTTGCAATTCTTGGCGTTCCGCGCGAACGTTTGGAAATTTCCCGTGCGCCGTCTTCTTCAATTTCAATTCCTAAAATTTTTGCGGAGCGGAGAATAATTGTAAATAAAACATTGGGCGTGTAGTAATCCAATCTATTTGTAATTCCAAATCGTGCGCGCAGAGGCGCGGTCAAAAGTCCCGCGCGTGTTGTTGCGCCGACCAAAGTAAATTTTGGCAGTGAAATTTGTATGCTTCGCGCGCTCGGGCCGGAATCTACCATAATATCCAAACGAAAATCTTCCATTGCAGAATAAAGATACTCTTCTACAACAGCATTTAAGCGATGAATTTCATCAATAAACAATACATCGCCTTTCTGCAAATTAGTAAGAATCCCTGCAAGGTCGGCCGGTTTATCTAACACAGGACCGGAAGTAATTTTTATTTCCGTCCCCATTTCATGAGCAATAATAAACGAAAGCGTTGTTTTTCCAAGTCCCGGCGGTCCAGTTAACAAAACATGATCAAGTGTTTCGCCGCGTTGCTTTGCCGCGGTGATAAACACTTTCAAATTTTCAATAATTTTCTGCTGTCCAGCAAATTCATCAAATCCGTACGGACGCAACGCTTTTTCAAATTCTTTTTCAATTGGCGGAGATGACGACGAAGTATTTTCAGATTTACGAGATGATTTCATTTGTAAAAATTGTTATTAAGCTATTCACGGATTCATAATTTTTATTTTTTAAACTTCAATTACTAACTGAAGTTACGCAGATGGTCATGCTGAGCCTGCCTGCACGAAGCCGATGCTTCGTTTCGGCAAAGGCAGGCGAGGCACGCTTAAGTTTGTAAGGTTATCCTTCGGCGCATCCTTCAAAAAACGAAGGATTTGCTCAGGATGACCATAATTTTTTGTGCCGAGTCGAAGCATTTTTTGATTTTGCGTAACTTCAATTACTATTACTCTTTTACTTCCACGCACTTCCACATTTCTTCTATCAACTCAATAATGCCTTCGCCGGTTGCGGAAGAAATTCTGTGTACCGGAATTCCGCGAGAAAATTTTATTTTTTTTAACTCTTTGCGCAGTTCATCGTCGGCAATATCAAGTTTCGTAATGGCGATAATGCTTTTCTTTTTCGGCAAATCGGGATTAAAAGATTTCAACTCGTTTATCAAAATCTTTAAATCATTTTTAATAGTATCGCTTGAACAATCCAGCAAATACACTAATGCTTTTGTCCGTTCAATGTGTTTTAAGAATTGAATTCCCAATCCTTTTCCTTCGTGCGCTCCTTCAATCAATCCGGGAATATCAGCGACAACAAAACTTTTGTTTTCCCTAAAATAAACCATTCCAAGATTTGGCACGAGCGTAGTAAAAGGATAATCTGCAATTTTTGGTTTTGCGGCAGAAATTTTTGAAATCAACGTGGACTTGCCTGCGTTGGGAAATCCGACCAAACCGATATCTGCAAGAAGTTTCAGTTCGAGTTCTAAATTATATTCGTCGCCCGGTTCGCCAGGAGTGCAGACACGCGGCGCTTGAAGAGTGGGGGAGCGAAACATCCAATTTCCTTTTCCCCCTTTTCCTCCTTTAGCGATAATAATTTCCTCGCCGTCATTTACAAGATCGGCGATAATTTCTTTGGTTTCTGCATTTTTAATTAATGTGCCGGCAGGAACTTTAACTATAATTGGTTCTGCCGAACGTCCTTCTTTGTTAGCGCCTTCTCCCGGATTTCCGTCCTTCGCAATAAATCTTTTTGTATAGC
>CAYXEE010000167.1:0-5748 GCA_964463935.1 uncultured Chitinophagaceae bacterium
CAAGAATGGCTGAACAGAATCTTTTCCCATATACGGCGCAACGGTAATGGAATCAAATCCCATTTCATTGAGAATTGCATTCGCGTAATATGATGATGAGTTTCCGATGTCTCCGCGTTTTGCATCGGCAATTGAAATACAATTAGATGGAATTGCCTCGCGTGTTTTTTCAATGATCGTCCAGCCCTCTTTGCCGAGTGTTTCGTAAAACGCAAAATTGATTTTGTATGCACAGGACAGATCTTTTGTTGCATCAATAATGCGTTTATTGAATTCCAATATTCCATTCTTCTTTGATTGAAGATGAATTGGAATTTTCTTTCTATCGGTATCAAGTCCGACACAAAGAAGAGAGTTGGATTTTTTTTGTAGTGAAATTAATTTTGAGATAAAGTTCATTTCTTTTTTGTGTATGTAATTTTTGGTTCTTCAACAATAAAACCAAACTGACGTTTTGGTTTTTCAGGCGGTATTAAAAGTTGGCGCAATGCTTCAAAAACAATTTTAAATTGTTCATCATATTTCTTTTTCACTTAAGCTGTTAATAGTTTGTTATTCTTTCTTTTTTTCCTTTTTATTCGGGTATACTCCTCAAAACCTTCTTTCCAATCATGCCATATTTGTTGACTATTTTTAATATCAACTTGGTTTTTTTTAATGATTAGATTGAGGGAAAAGTCAGCAGAAATTAATGACAAGAACGGTGATGGTTTTATATCCTCAGGAAGTATTCCCTGAGCGACGATAGCCAAATGTAATCTTCCTTGTTCCAGCATTTCAAACAATTTTGTTGTTTCATTTATTTTTGCTTTGGCACGCCATGCTTCATAACAGTTTGCAGCATCAGACGGAACCTTCCATTCTTCACCCGATGATTGTTTTTTTTCAAGGTGAATTTTCAAGTGTATGAAAAAATTTTCATTTTGGTCTATAGGTCTGTGTTTTATTTGGTTGATTGTGCTTTTCATTATTTTAGTTCTAAAAGATTTAGGAAATTTGTTTTTACATTCTACCAAAAGTAAATATCCATTGTCTGCAATAAATACAAGATCGATTTCAGCCATTTCAGCACATAACGGTTTATATGTTATTCCATTAATAGATATTGGAATTTTATTTTCCAAAATACATCTTTGTAATCGGTGTTCGCTTAAATTGCATATTATTGCTTTATTTAAAATTTCGTCCATAAAAATCACCATTTAATTTGTAAATAATTGTGTTCGTCCGGTTCCACTGAATCCAATCGTTCTGTTGCTCCAGAGTATAGAAGTGCTTTTACCCATAATACCCGATATCGAATTTCGCTTACAAATTCTAATCCCTTCATCGGCTACAGAAATAAAATCAAAATCTGGGTTAATAATCCAATTACCTTCGATATCTATAATCCCCATTTTTCCGTAATACATTGCACACGCTTCGCCATTCTGAAAAGGAGATACTCGCTCAAAAGATGGACGAATAAGCCAATTGCCATCTCTGTTTACAAATCCCCAAGAATTGTCAATACACACCGCCGCACTCATTTCAGAAAACGCATGTAAATTATCTAGACACGGCTCTAAAACAAATTGGTCGTTTTTATTTATAAATCTCCATTTGTTGTTTATTTGAACACCAGCCAATCCCTCCGAGAATCGAGTTGCGTTATCATATTTTGGAGGGATAATCCAAGAACCATTTACTGACACAAAACCTGCTCCTTCAAAAGTACGGATACGAATTACATCCTCAGAATAGAAATCATCAGCATTATGTATAAAAGTCGTTATTACTTTATTCTTGAATTGTTTATTAAAAACCGGATTACCATTTATGTTAACAAAAAAATCTATTTTAGCTTCGTAGTTAAAGTTCGGATCAAGAATAGAAAGAATTGCAATTCCATTATGAAATTGAGAATAAATAATTGGATCATCAAATTGTTTGATAAGTTGCATTTGATCATTAACAAGGTGGACAGTGGCACCGATGCTGATAAATGTGCGTGAATTATTAAAATTATCACCACCATACAATTCACAGGGATGTAATATTTGTCCATCGCGTTTTACGTATCCGATTAATCCAGTTTCTTCGTTGGTAAGGATAGCAATATTATCATAAAATTTTCCAATATGACAATGCTCAAACCATGTAAATGTTTCATCAGAAAATTGTAAACCAGATTCAATGATTCCATTGTGTAATCGAAAACATTTCCGAGAACCATTACAAAAATCGCCGAATAAAATCTTTTTATCCTTCATCTTTAAGTTTACTTTTTTAAATAACTTTCAAGCCAATCAAAAACCGTGTTGTGCCACAGTTCAGAATTTTGCGGTTTTAAAACCCAATGTCCTTCATCGGGGAAGTAGAGAAGTTTGCTTGGAATTCCTTTGCGCTGTAATGTTGTGAACAATTGCAATCCTTCGCCGATTGGAACGCGGAAATCCAATTCATTGTGAATTATTAAATTCGGTGTTTTAAAATTCTTTGCAAATTTATGCGGGGAAAATTTGTCAAAATCTTTTGTTTCCCACGGAATTCCATGTTCCCACTCATCGAACCATGTTTCTTCCGTTACACCGTACATTGAGTAAAAATTGTAAACACCGCAATGCGTTATGAGCGTTTTAAATTTATCGGTATGTCCTTGAAACCAATTCATCATATAGCCGCCGTAACTTGCGCCGGCTGCCGCCATTTTATTTTTATCCACGTATGATTGTTTTTCCATGTACGCAACACCGTTCATAACATCGGTGAAAACTTTTCCGCCCCAATCTTTTGAAATTTCATCCGTAAATTTTTGTCCGAATCCTGTTGAACCGCGAGGATTGGGAAGTGCGAGAACATAACCTTGCGCAGCCCACAATTGTTGATTCCATCGGTACGACCAAGAATTTCCGAACGCCCCTTGCGGACCGCCGTGAACCCAATAGACGAGCGGATATTTTTTCGTGCCGTCAAAGAACGGCGGTTTTACAATCCACATTTGAATTTTTGTTTTGTTTGCTCCTTCGAACCAAACATATTCCGGTTCGCTCGTTTCAATGTGTGAAAATAAAACATCATTTGTCGTGGTAATTTGTTTTGCATTTGTTCCGTCGCTGTTAGCGGAATAAATTTCTACCGGGCGAGACATTGTTTGATGAGCAAAGACAATTGTTTTTCCGTCGGCGGAAATATTTACATCAGAATTGTACGCCTTATCAAAAACTTTTTTGATTGAGCCGTCAATTCCAATTGACCAGAGCGGTTGATTTGCTTTTTCTTCTGCAGAAGTGTAAAGCATTTTGCTGTCGCTTGTCCATTCGAAGCCATCAACATTTGTATCGAAATTTGGCGTAAGACTTTTTGTTTTTCCGGTGGAACGATCGAACAACAGTAATTGCCATCGGTCTGCTTCAAATCCTGCGCGAGATTGTGCGCGGTACGCAATATATTTTCCATCCGGCGAGTAACGCGGAAAAACATCCGCTGCGGGATTTGTTGTAATTTGTTTTTTTTCTCCTGTAGCAATATTTACAGTAAGAATGTCGTGATTTGTGAGCAACGATTCTTCACGAACAGGAATCGGCGTTGCGGTATAAGCAATTTCTTTTCCGTCGGGAGAAAAAGAAAAATCATCGCCTGTAGAAAAAGTTGATGACGAAGGAACTGCGTCTCTATCGCCTGGTGTAAGATTTCGTGGATTTGTTCCATCTGCATTTACAACAATAATATGCTGTCGGTATCCATCAACCCAGGAATCCCAATGACGATACAATAATTTTGTAATAACGCGCGCTTTCACTTTGCTGTTTTCGCGCGCATCTGCTTTTGCTTTGTTCAAAGAATCTGCAACAACAAATGGTTTTTCAGAAAATTCTGGAAAGACTGACGAAACAAATGCAAGCTGTTTCCCATCCGGCGACCATATTGCTCCGGCAGCTTCTGTGGAAATAGTTGTTACTTTTTTTGTTTCGCCTGTTTCTACATTGATGATGTAAATTTGAAATGAACCGTCTCGATTCGATTCAAAAGCGATTGATTTTCCATCCGGCGACCATCGCGGATGACGATCTGCTTTTGGTGAATTGGTTAATTGTTTTGCTTCTCCGCCGGAAGTTGGAATAAGCCAGATATCTGTGTTTGTGCGATTTGCTGCTTTATCAACAACGCCGACTACATACGCAACAGTTTTTCCATCGGGGGATAATTGCGGATCGCTGACGCGCTGAATGCGAAACATATCTTCGAGTTGAAGCGGGCGAGTAGTTTGTGTCTGCGCAGTGTTAAAAATAAAAAGCATAGAGACTACAAAAATAATTGAGGTTTTCATACATACTCCAGTTGGTTTATGAACGCTGAGTCGCAGAGATGCGGAGTTTCAGCAGATGGTTTTGTGAAGCAAAGTAAGGGAAAAACTTGTGAGAGGCAATGCAAGAATTAAGCGAATTTGCCTAATTCTTGCGAACAATTTTTTTCAATTTCGTTACATCAATTTGAGTTGGAAGACCTTTGTTATGCCAATGTTTTTTACAGCCGCACTAATTCAATAAAATACATTGCGCTGAACGTTGCAGCGTTTCATTTCTTCAAGAATTTTTTTAATCAGAAAGAATCACAATGCAATTTATGAGCGATAATTGCGAATAGAAAATTAATTTAATCCGCTCGGCAGACGCGGCGATGAAAGTAATCTGTGAAAAACTTCCCAGCGTTTTTTGTCTGTGGGTTTTTTACCGGATTTTCTTTCTACATACTTCTTTACCAAATCTTGTCCGAAATTGTAATTGATAACATAACTGCGGTATTTTTCAATAAAGCGAATTCTTTGTTCTGCGCGCGCCGGTTCAAAAAGCGCATACGTAGAAAGCCATTGAATGGCTTTTTCTTTTGAAATTTTTCCGTTTAAATATTCGCGCGCCGCTTCATTTCCTGCGTAAGTAAGCTTTCCCGCTAATTTCTGAATTTCATAATATTGTTCAACCTTTTTTACATCGAGTCCGGCGAGAGGGAAGAGAACGCTTTTTTCAAATTTTATTCGTTCGTTATACGGCAGAACAACATCAATGCCGTAGTTTGCGCTTCCTTCGGCAATAAGCGATTGCGGGCTGAAGAGTGGATAAATGCAAAATTCAATCCACTGCTTTTTCTTTAATAATTCCGATTCAAGCAGAACATTATACACGTGATGTCCCGGATATCCTTCGTGCGCGGCGAGATCAACGGCTCGGTCAATAAAAATTGGGAAATCGGCGTTTACTTGAATAACGCTGTGAGCATTTCCTTTGTACCAATTATATCCGCTCCACGCTTATTCAACAACAAAACTTTCATTCTTCGGCAGAGAAATAAATTTTTTTGTCCGCGCGCGGCATTCGTTTATCGCCGCTGTAAAGACTGCATCAAGTTTTTCTTTTGGAATAATGAATTGATTTCTAAAACGAATATACCGCTCGCTGACTGTTCCGCTGTCTTTGGGAAGGACTGAATCAAGCTGTTTTAAAGTCTTTTTGAAATATTCTTCGGAAAATATCGGCGGCTCGGCGTCGTACAATTTTTTTGCTTCTTCATCGAATGTGTATTGTGTTCCGCCGAGCATTTCAATTTTTGCGTATGCCGCGTCTAATTGTTTTGTAAGATAAGTCTTGCGCAGTTTCAGCATTTCATTTTTTCGCGGAATTTTTATTTTTGCCAAATCAGACTGTATTCCGAATGCAATATCTTTAAGAATGGTAAGCGGCTTTTTATTTTTTTGCGCATCGTCCTGCCACT
>CAYXEE010000168.1:0-5739 GCA_964463935.1 uncultured Chitinophagaceae bacterium
GCGTTGACGAAGCGCTGGGAAAAGCGTCCACAATGATTTCAAAAAATCAGGTTTTGATAAAATGAATTCGACGTTAAAAAGTATTTCCGAAAGTATTCGTCAGTATCGTTTTGAATTACGTCATTTAACCGTACTGTTCGTAGTTCTTATTTTTTTTCAGTTTACAATTTCATTTATTCATAAAATTTCTCTTCAAAAAATTCTTTTCAGAACGCAGGAATGGTATCAACAGGATTCCGCCGAGCGGTTGGCAAATTTAACGGCGATGTCGCTTGAGCTGCTGCTGGAAGCAAAATCAAAAAATGACAAATTACAGCAGCATGAAATAAACAAAATTATCGGCGATTTGAATATTATTCTCAGCCAGCAGTATCTTCATCAAAACGTGCAGGAAATTTGTCTGCTTGTAACTATAGATTCCACTGTTGCGGCGATTGATGACGGCGCGGTGTTGTTTTCGTACATTTTCCGCGATATGAAGAATCTGCCGCAGACACAAATTGATCATTCCAATGCTATTCATCTGTATGAAGCAATGCAAAACGATTTCCGCGCGCACGAACGAATTCATACCGTCAATGCGGATCTGCAGACATTTCATATTTTTGTTCCGTTTGTCCCGCGCGGAGAATTTGCCGGCGCTGTGTATATGCGCAACAAGCCGGATTTTTCCGTTATTACGAATGAAATGATTTCCACGTACGATGAGACGGCGATAACATATTCGGCGCTTATCTTTTTCGGTTTGCTTGCAATGTTTTACATTTCAATCTACACGCTGCGAGAGCGGAACAAAGCGCAGCAATTATTGTTTGAGGAACAGAAAAAACATATTGCGGAACAAATTTCCATTCAGAATGAATTGCTGTTTACAAAACGCATTTACCATACGCATCACAAAGCAGAAAAAATAATGGGTTTTATTAAAGAAGACTTGCGGAGTTTGCACTCGGAAAATATTGACGCGGTAAAAATGCGTATTAACAAATATGCAAATTTTATTGCGCGAGTAATTTATGATATGAAATGGTACGAGCCGCCGGTACAAACAATTCGCAGCCAAATTTTTCAAACAAATCTGAACGGCGTTTTGGAATTTCTTGTAGAATATGTTTTTAAAAGAATTTCTTCTTCTAACGATATGGTTACGTTTGTATTAGACCTTGAACCGAATCTTCCGTCAGTTCAGATAAACGAATTTGTTGCGTGGGAAGTGTTTGAGCCGATTATCCAAAACAGTATTGACCATGCAGGAAGCAGTCATGTTATAATAACATTGAAAACAGAATTTAACGCGCAGGCGCAGCATATAAACGTTGTAGTGCGAGATAACGGCAAAGGGATTGAACCGTGGCTTCTCGAAAAAGATACGGACGGCGTAAAAAGAATTTTTCACGAACATACTTCCACGAAAAAGATTGATTCGCATCAGCATTCCGGGTACGGATGTTACATAGCATACGAAATTGCAAAACAACGCTGCGGCTGGACGCTTGATGTTGAAAATTCTCCCGAAGGGGGCGTTGTGTTTACATTTACCATTCCATACGAGAACCGATGATTACCGATAGAGCAATACGAGCGCTGTTAATTGAAGATGAAGATTTTGACGTGCGCAGAGTGAAAAATACGCTTCTGCCGTTTAAGGAGAGCATTATTATTAACGATGTGCTTTCCAACGGTAAAATTGCATTAGAGAAAATTTCTTCCTCAAAAGATTCGTTTGATGTCGTTATTATGGATTTTCAAATTGCGGGCGGGTTAATGGGAGAAAAGTTAATCCGTGAAATAAAGAAAATTGATCCGACGCTGCAAATAATTGTTATTACAAAAATGACCGTTAATCTGGCGGATTATGATTTTGCAAACAGGTTAATGCTTGCCGGCGCATTTTGGTACTGCACAAAATATCCCGGCGGTATTGAAGAATATATTTATCAGCCGACCGATTTTGTTCTTTCCATAATCAATGCGTATCACAAGCGCATGTTGGAATTAGAAAAATCAAAATCGAATCTAAAATTACTGCAATCGGTAGAAGAAATTCTTTCGCAGAAAAAAATTATCGGAAATTCTCCGGCGATAGTAAAACTACGCCAGCAGATTGAAAAGTGCGCCGATACCGATGCGAGCGTTTTAGTTACCGGAGTCAGCGGAACAGGAAAAGAACTTGTAGCAATTCACATTCATTACCGCAGTAAAAGAAAATTAGAAAATTTTGTTCCCATCAATTGCGGCAGCATTCCGGTAGATTTAATTGAGAGCGAATTATTCGGCTACGAAAAGGGAGCGTTTACGGGGGCGCATAATTCTAAACGCGGCTTGTTTGAAATTGCGCACAACGGAACAATTTTTTTAGATGAAATCGGCGAACTTTCTCCCAATGCGCAGGTAAAATTGCTTCGCGTAATTCAGGAAGGGGAGATTGAAAAAATAGGACGGCGCGAACCGATGAAAGTAAATGTAAGAGTTGTCGCCGCAACCAATAAAAATTTAGAAAAAGAAGTTGACGCGAAACGTTTTCGAGAAGATTTGTATTACCGCTTGAATGTTTTTCCGATTTTTATTCCGCCGCTGCGCGAACGAAGCGAAGATATTCCGCTTCTTGTGGATCATTTTCTTTCCAATTTCAGCGCGGATATGAATAAAACAAAACCTGTACTTACAAAAGATGGAATGAATGTTCTGCACTCTGCGCAGTGGAAAGGAAACATCCGCGAATTAAAAAATGTAATGCAGCGGTTGTTGTTTTATGATGCGAGCGAAGTAAACGCAGAAATTGCGCGCAGTGCGCTTGGCTTAACTTCCAACGAATCGCAATCTGAAATTATCAATTTTTCTGCAATGCAGGAGATACTTCAACTTAAAGAATTAGAGCGCATTGTAAAAACAAAATATGTTGAATATATACGAAACCATTCCAATTCGGATGCGGATGCCGCAAAAAAATTGGGATTAGCCCCTTCAAATTTCCACCGATTGTGTAAAGAGCTTGGAATGAAATAAACGAACAGCTGTAATTTTCTTAATGCAAATACAAACGCGCGATGAATAGTACAATGTAACGCTTAACATTCCCAACATTCAATATTTCTGCGGAGAATAAATGAAACCTAAAACGCCTGAAATTTCTTTTTCAACATTAAAAGAGCTGTATGCTGCTTCCCAAAAAATTTTTGAAGAAAAGCCGTGGGAAGTTCTTGACGACCTTGATCTGATTGCCGTTCGTAATCCTGTAACCAATGAAACCGGATACGGCGCATTTATGGGAAGCGGCGGCACGCTGTTCGGTTTTTGTTTTTACCGCGGTGCAAATGGATTTTATACTTATAAAAGTATGATACAAGGTTCGATCTATGCTGAAGATGGAGATTTTTTTGCGCTTCACGACTGTTTAAAATTGGAATATGTTTCTTCAAAAGAATTAGAGCGCGAAGATTTATCGCTTTTAAAACAATTGGGAATTACAGTTAAAGGAAGAAAACCTTTTCCGCAGTTTCGCTCGCTAACGCTCGGTTATGCGCCGTGGTTTCTCAATGAATCGGAAACGAAGTTTCTTACGCTCGGATTAAATGCTGGTTTATATCATTTTGAAAAAATTCTTGACGACGAAGCAGAAGATTCATTGCTAGAAAATGAAATTCTTGTGTACACTCCCACAGATGATTCAGGAACATCATTCCATTCGGAATGGGAGTCGTTTCCTGAACTTCCATCCGAACTAAAAGCACAGCCAATACTTAACCTTCCGCGCATTAATGCGTTGCGAGCAAAACGACCGAAGCAAAGCGCCGTCTGGGAAGCAGGCGCTTTTTATCTTCCTTCTACTATTTTTGACCGTGAGAGACCTTACTATACACATTTGGCAGTTGTCTGCGAACAATCTAAAGGAATTGTGTTAGCAGTTGAAACAATTTTACCTGAGCAGTTTACCGAACAAGTTCTTGCGGAAACGCTCTGTTCTGTAATTGAGAAGCACAATATAATGCCGCAGAAAATATTTGTGAAAAGCGATGACTTAGCTGCTGCATTGCAGCCGCTGGCGAATGCTCTTGGGTTTGCAATTCAGCAGAAGGAAGAACTGCGCACATTAACAATGGTAAAGGAGGGACTGTATGAACAACTGATGAACGGCAATTTTGGCGGGGGGAGAAGGCGGTGAAAGAGTTTGTTGCTTTTGTAAAACTTTACTGGAGGATTTCTTATGATAAAACAAAAACTTTATGAAGTACAATTTGAAATTGCCGGTCCGGCGGCAATGTTTACAAGACCAGATACAGGAGCGACGCCTGTTTCATATCCGGCACCGACATATTCTGCTGCAAAGGGAATGTTTGAATCCATTGTGCGGTTGAAAAGTGCGTATATCAGACCGACGAAAGTTGAAATATGCGCTCCGATTCACTATCACCGTTACACAAATAATTACCATGGACCTTTACGCAAAAGCGGCACGGATAATTTTCAATTGTTTGCAACTATACTTACAAATGTTTGTTATCGAGTTTACGGGGTGGTTGAAGAACTAGAAAAAGCACCGATGGATATTACAACTAACCATCTCCACTACTTGCAAGACAAATTTGAAAAGCGACTTCATAATGGAAGATGGTATCAAGTTCCTTGTTTGGGATGGAAAGAATTTACTCCATCCTATGTAGGCAAATTTCGCGAAGGAACTAAAGTTGAAGAATCTATCGAGCAAATAATTCCTTCAATGCTCTTTTCTGTTTTCAGTGCACCCAACAAATATGATCCGACTTATAAGCAAGATGTTTGGATAAAGAGAGGAGAGCTTAAGTATGTTGAATGAAGGTTATACTTTATATAAAAGTCTTGAGCGATGCGGGATTAATCCTCCTCAACGACATCCTGATATTAAGAAACTCGGGAAAAAGGATGGGTTAATTGTTTCTATCGATGAAAACGGCAAGGTCGCAGACATAGAATTTCGCAATTCAATTGAGATGTCAAAATTATGGACTATTAGAGATGGTGTTAAAAATAGTTTTCCTGGGATGACATTATCTTATAGTTTATTAAATATCGATGCCGAAGTAAAAAATTTAATTGAGAAAATCGCCACTTCTATAAATAAGGTTGACTTAGAAAATGTTTGTGAAAAATTTCGATTAAACTCTGTCATAAGTTTTGAATCTTTCGATAACTCAAAAAATTCCATTGAAAGTATCAAAGAGAAAATTTTCACTGCTATACGAGAACAATTTGATGTTTATCAGTTAAAAACAGTTTGGAATGAGCATGGACTGAACAAAATAATTAAGAATAGGAATGGCAGGGAAGTTTTGCAACAAATGTTTGCCGACTGGAAAAGTGTTATTGATAAATTAATTGAGAGAAGTGATTCGGTAAAGGATATCGAAAGTAGTGGAACCGCATATAGAGTTTTATTAGCACGAATGATAAAGAATAACTATTACGATTCTGACAGAGATATTGCAAAAAGTATTACCGAGATGATTTTTAACAAACTTGAAAATGGATCCTTTCAGTTAAAAGATATCAGAAGCTTTCTTGTAGCAGAAATACCCGAGTCGTTTATTTTCTTCGACATTCAACAATATCATGATTATGAAACAAGAGTAGCCGGATCAAAAATCGTTGATTATATAAGTGATTGCCTCTTAAAAGATACACAAACTTATAAGAATGATGGTACTGATGAAGAAAATACAATCAGCGCGTTAACTGGAAAACCAAATTCAATTTTCGGAGAAA
>CAYXEE010000169.1:0-1048 GCA_964463935.1 uncultured Chitinophagaceae bacterium
ATGACCTTAATTTTTTGTGCCGAGTCGAAGCATTTTTTTATTTTGCGTAACATCAATTATAAGTCTAATTTTGAATTTACTTCACGCATTTACATGACAGATTTTAGCACAAATTCCTTTTTAATGTTTATGTCCTTTTTTAATATCCTTAAATGACTTTCCTGAAACATCTCCTTCACCCCGTTTCCATCCTTCATAACATTCTGTGCAAACAGGTTTATCACTTTTTACCGCTTTTTTACAGTCGCACGATCCATGTGCTTTAATACATTCATTGCATGGCTCTTCTATACAGCAGTTATATTTTCCAGCCATTGTCGCATCTATTTTTTGTTTCAAGAGAGATTTTTTTTCTTTTTTTACCTCAACCAAAGTCATACCGCATTTCGGGCATTTTCCGGGTTTCGTAGATTTTACATCGGCATGCATAGGACAACTGTACGCAATAGTTGATTTTTCTTTTGCGTCTCGTGCCGTACCACTTGCTGTCAGTGCAAATACAGCAAAAGCGAAAACAAAAATAGCAAGGTGCTTCATTGTTATTCTCCTTTTATAAGATTTGGTTTTTTTGAAGTAAATATCGAAACTGTTCCAATCGGTGTCCAAAAATTTTCGACGATAGTATGATCGATAAAACCAGCGTTAGGAATAAATTCCAGCAGCCGTCCATGGAAATTGTCATATGTTTCTTCAAAAAATTGAGTTACAGAAGTTATCATCATCATTGGAAAATTATGCGGCGATGCAAAATCTGCAAGCACAAACGTACCGCCCGATTTTAACACGCGGAAAATTTCTCGAATTGCCTGCTTCTTCTGTTCAGTTTGTAAATGATGAATGACAAGGCAGCTGAACGCTGCATCAAATGTATTATCATCAAACGGAAGCTTTAATACTGATCCGGTATGTAATGATATAGCAAGCGACTCTTTATTAAATTTATGTTTCGCAATGCTCAATACATTCTCATCAATATCAACGCCATGAACATCCAAAGAGGGCTGCATTTGTTTTACCATTGCGGTGAGTGTTCCGGTGCCGCATCCGA
>CAYXEE010000169.1:1058-5703 GCA_964463935.1 uncultured Chitinophagaceae bacterium
CATCAAGAACCTTTCCGGCGCTCGCAGAAATTATCGTGCTCAACTTTTGTTTGTAATGCCGTTCCCGCATAACATATTTCAATGTCGCATCATAGAATGGTGTGAGAAAATGATAACGTAATGCAGGAATATATTCTTGAGTTGTTTTCAGATTATTTCATCCAATCTGCCATTTTTGATTTTTTTAATTCACCTTTTTTGAACGCATGCTCTTTCATATAACTGAAAAGCACCGGCGTCATAATGAGTACATGAATTGTTGACGTTATCAATCCGCCAATCATTGGAGCGGCAAGCGGTTTCATGACATCGGCGCCAACACCAGTACTCCACATAATCGGTATTAATCCAATTAAACTTGTACTTACAGTCATAACTTTTGGCCGCAATCGTAAAACCGAACCTTCAACCGTTGCCTCATTAATATCGTTCAATACAACAGGTCCGCGTTCACCTTTTTCATAAGCATGCAATCTTTTGTCTAATGCTTCGTGCAGATAAACAACCATCACAACTCCGGTTTCGACTGCAAGTCCATACAAAGCGATAAATCCCACCCACACTGCAACGGAAAGATTGTATCCAAGAATGTAAATAAGATAGACACCGCCGATCAGTGCAAAAGGAACAGAAAGCATTACAACAAAAGCTTCAGCAAAATCTTTTGTTACAAAATAGAGCATCACGAAAATTATAAGAAACACAACCGGCATAACAATAGTGAGCCGTTCTTTTGCTCGAATCTGATTTTCCCACTGTCCGCTCCATTGCAAAGTATAACCGGTCGGTAGTGTCATTTTTTTTGCGAGAACTTCTTTGGCTTCAGTAACAAAACTTCCCATATCGCGTCCGCGAACATTAAGAAAGACGATAGAACGAAGCTGTGCATTTTCGCTGGAAATCATCGGCGGACCGGGAACAATATTAATTTTTGCAAGTTGTCCGAGCGGAATGTAACTGCGCGAGGAAACCGAACTCATTTCGGATTGTTGATTGTTGATTGCTGATTGCGGAGTTCTCATTGAAGATTGTGTGGATGACATTCCTCCCATGCCAGAATTGCTATTTTTTGATAGGGAAGTTTGACTACTGACCGCAGAAAACTGACTGCCGCTTTTTGCAACATTTACCGGTACCAAAAGATTACGCAAATACTCCACGCTCTGCCGGTAATCTTTTTCAAACCTAACGCGAATCGGAAATCGCTGCCGTCCTTCAATCACCGTTCCAATATTTTCTCCCCCAATTGCAGTCTCCACAATATCCTGAACATCGCCAACATTAATTCCGTAACGTGCAACCGCTTCGCGGTCAATAGCGATATCAACAAATCGTCCGCTTTGTGTTCTCTCTGCATACAAATCTGCAGCGCCGGGAATTGTGCGGAGTATTTGTTCCGCTTCAATTGCCAATCGTTCAAGCGTGTCGAGATTTTTTCCAAAAATTTTTACACCCAAATCTGTCCGCACTCCGGTGGCAAGCATATTAATTCGGTTGATAATCGGTTGAGTCCATCCGTTGCGTACGCCCGGAATTTGCAGTTTCGCATCTAACTCAGCGATGATATCATCTTTAGTTATTCCGGGACGCCATTCACTTTTTGGTTTCAATAATATTATTGTTTCAATCATGCTCAACGGCGCTGGATCGGTGGATGTTTCTGCTTTTCCTGCTTTACCAAGAACGTGATGCACTTCCGGTACAGATTTAATAATTGCATCCTGCACCTGCAAAATACGATTTACCTCAGTAATTGAAGCGGAAGGAAGCGTTACCGGCATAAAGAGTAAACTACCTTCATCTAACGGCGGCATAAATTCCGAACCCATGTTCATCAGCATTGGAATTGCAACAACAAGCGCAGCAATATTAATTGCAATAGTCGTCTTGCGCCATTTCAGCACCCAGTGAATAATCGGCGCGTAAATTTTGTTTAGAACGCGCGTGATCGGGTTTTCATTTTCTTTTCTAAATTTTCCTCGCGTCAACATTGTCATCAGCATCGGCACAAGCGTTATCGCAATAATTGCCGATCCGGCAAGGACAAATGTTTTTGTAAATGCGAGAGGGCGAAACAATTTTCCTTCCTGACCTTCCAACAAGAACACCGGAAGGAAAGAGACAACCATTATTGCGACTGAATAAAAAATTGCAGGACCAACTTGTTTTGCAGAAAGAATGGAAATTTCTATGTAGTCATTTGTCGAAAGTTCGTCTTTCGTTTCCTGTGCGCGGGCAACATTACGGTACGCATTTTCTACAAGAACAATTGAAGCATCGACAATGACGCCGATAGCAATTGCGATACCGCCGAGCGACATTATATTTGAAGTAATACCGAATGCTTTCATACAAATAAATGCAATAAGAACAGCAATCGGTATTTCAATGATAACACGAATAACACTGCGAACATGAAGAAGGAAAATTAACACGACAATACTTACAACAATTGCTTCTTCAATCAACGCGTTTTTCAACGTATCAACAGCCGCCATAATTAAACTGCTTCGGTCGTACGATGTTTTTATTTCCACTCCTTCGGGAAGACCGGGAGAAATTTCTTCAATCCGTTTTTTTACGCGGTCAATAACATCTTTTGCATTTTCACCGAACCGCGCAACAACAATTCCGCCGACTACTTGTCCTTCACCGTTTAATTCTAATGAACCGCGGCGGATATCACCGCCAAGCTGTACACGCCCAATGTTGCGAACATAAATCGGAGTTCCAGTTGAACCGGTGCCAACAACAATATTTTCAACATCGCGCACAGTTTGAATATATCCCTGACCGCGGATAAAATATTCCTGATCAGAAATTTCCAGAATCTTTCCCCCGACATCGTTATTGGAACGCATTACTGCGTTTCGAATATCATTCACAGTGACGCCGTACGATTTCATTTTATCAGGATCAACATCAACCTGATACTGTTTAACAAATCCGCCGACCGATGCAACTTCAGAAACTCCCTGCACTCCCTGCAAATTCAATTTTATATACCAATCTTGAATTGCGCGCAGCGTTCCCAAATCATATTTTCCTTCTACAGTGTACCAAAACACATGACCAACACCGGTTCCATCGGGACCAAGCTGCATTTTCGATCCTTGCGGAAGTGCAGATTGAACGGTTGAGAGTTTTTCCAAAACGCGGCTTCGTGCCCAATACAAATCTGTGCGCTCATTGAAAATAATGTAGATGAACGACATGCCGAACATTGATTGTGCGCGAATTGCTTCAACTTCCGGCACGCCTTGCAGTGCAGTAACAAGAGGAAAAGTAATTTGGTCTTCAATCAATTGTGGAGAACGTCCCATCCATTCCGTAAATACAATCACTTGATTTTCAGACAGATCGGGAATTGCATCGAGCGGAGTTTTGCTGACCGCCCAAATTCCCCAGCCGACGATAATAAGATAGAACAGAATAATGATGAATTTATTCCGTGCTGAATAGTCTATAATTTTTTCAATCATAATATTTTCACTTTCATTTTACATCCCCCTTAATTTCCCCTCTCTCACACACAACACCACTCTGCAAGGGGGACATCATTTTATCTTTCGACTATCAACTTTCCGTGCAGCATTCCCATTCCGCACGCAAATGAAATTTCACCCAATTTTTTTGGTGTAATCGAAATGGTTGTCGTTTTAAATGCGGGAAGTTTTTTACGAATGTTTAATCCCTCAAAGACTACTTCACTTGTACATTCCGAATCTTCAACACGATGAAACTGAAGCTGTACTTGCTTTCCTAATTTCACCCGAATCTCTTCAGGATCGTAACCGCCGTCAACAGTAATTTTTATTTTCTGCACGGCAGCGCTTCCGGATTCTTTCATAGTGTGTGCAGAATGATCTTCCGGTGTTGTTTGTTCAGTTACTTGTTGCTGCGCACCGTGTCCTGCGTGAGTGTTTGCTGCGTTCGGTTGTTGCAGAGCGCTTTCCGAATCGATTAAGAATCCGCCGGAAACAGCGATCATTTCACCTTCGCTCAATCCGCTTACTATTTCAAATTCCGCATTTGCAGATTGACCGAGCACAACATCACGCGGTTCAAATCTGTTTTTTTTCGTTTCAACCCACACAACAGTTCTCTTTCCAGTAAACATAATTGCAGAAGAAGGAATAGTTATCGTGTTTTTTCCCTCTGTGTGAAGCTGCGCCTTCACAAACATTTTTGGTTTCAATTTTTCGTGGCGATTATCAAATTCAGTTCGAATGCGGACGGTACGTGTTTCTGAATTCATTACCGGATCAATAAATGTTACGCGTCCGGTAAATTTTTCATTGGGGTATGAATCGGTTGTGATGTGGACAATTTGTCCTTTTTTTACAAACGAAATATCTTTCTCGTACACATCAAGGTAAATCCAAACGGCTGAAAGATTTGCAAGCTGATACATCACCGTTCCTTCATCAATGTATTGACCTTCCTGTACTTGTTTTAAAACAACAGTTCCGGAAATTGGAGAATTAAATTGAATGGAAGTCTGCACCTTGCGTGTTGATTCAAGATGTTGAATTTGTTCTTCTGTCATGCCGTAATTCAATCGCAATCGTTCACGCATTCCGGTAATAAGATTTTGTTGATTGCCCCCGAGTGCAAGAATAAATTCCTGTTCCGAAGTAACAAG
>CAYXEE010000170.1:0-5702 GCA_964463935.1 uncultured Chitinophagaceae bacterium
AAACGGCTTGCCGTTATTTAAAAATATCGCCGGTAAAAAATTTTTTGCGCTTGTAAAAACAAAAGTTTTTAACGGCGGCGCGGTAATTCTTTATTACGAACCGGTAAACGAAAAAAACACCGGATTAAATTCTTGAAACAAAGCACAAAAATATTTCTTCAAGTTTTTATAGTAATTATCGGAATCGGCGCTTTAGCATTTTTGCTTTGGGAGCCGCACATTGAAGGGCGCAACGCCAATGCCTCGCTCTTTGAAATTTATTTCACCGATCCGTTTTTGGCTTACGCCTATATTGCCTCTCTTCCATTTTTTATTGCTCTCTATCAGGCGTTTGCAATTTTGAGGCGTGCGGGACAAAATAAAACTTTTTTTCAAGAGACGATAAAATCTGTACGAACAATTAAATATTGCGCATTAAGTATTATCGTTTTTGTTGCAGGCGGAGAAATTTTTATTTTGTTGAACCACGGCAGCGATGATCCGGCGGGAGGCGTTTTTATGGGCATCCTCATCGCTTTCGGCTCCGTTGTTATAGCTGCCGCTGCTGGAAGATTTGAAAAGATTTTGCACAACGAAATAGAAAAAAAATTGTAAAAAAAATAAACTTCCCCTCGCGGCAATAGCGCAAAAAATTAACATTCATAAAAAAATAGAAAGTGATTTCGTGTAATGAAAATACATTCGATTGTAATTTTTTGCATCCTAACGGCGTTTGTTTCTTGCAATGCGCAAAATCAAAAAAAATCTTTACAAAAAACAGTACGGCAGACGGCAATAGCAATCGGCGATACTGTTTTAGATATTGGAAAAAATATTGATTTTGTTTTGCAGGATAAAAACGGCTGCTATTGGTTTGCCAGCAACGGAGAAGGCGTTTATCGCAGCAAACTGCCGGATGGGCAGAAAAAAACAATAACACAAATTACGGAAAAGCACGGCTTGTGCAGTAATTTTGTACTGCAAATTCAGGAAGATACAAACGGTTATTTATGGTTTTCTACCCGCGATGGAATTTGCCGGTTCGACGGAACAACGTTTACCGATTACACCTACACAATAAAAAATGCGCCTTTTGGTAAACTGCAATACACAAAAGGAGGAATTTTTTTTAATCATTTAAACGGAATTTGTTTTTACGACGGAAAACTTTTTACAAATTTTGTTATTCACCCCGATACGTACGCTCCCTCGCCGAGCAATATGAACAGACCGTACAGCATATATTCCACTGTTGTTGATAACGCAGGCAATGTTTGGTTTGGAACGCAATCTGAAGGCGTTTGCCGTTATGACGGCAAAACTTTTTCATACTTCACGGAAAAAAATTTAGCCGGTTACGCGGTTAGAGCTTCGCTTCAAGATAAGTCGGGAAATCTTTGGTTCGGAAATAACGGTGGCGGTTTGTTCCGTTACGATGGAAAAACTCTGATCAATATTACCGAAGAAAAAGGTTTGGGCAATCCCGAATTTTTAAAAGGGCATTTCAATGATAAGCCCGGTTCTCTGGCAAGAATGTTTTCATTAAACGAAGACAACGAGGGAAACATCTGGATCGGAACAATTAATGCAGGCGTATGGAAATTTGACTGAACAAATCTGACCAATTATACAACGAAAGACGGACTTGCAGGAAACTCTATTTGGAAAATTTATAAAGACAACAGAGGCGAACTCTGGTTTATTACAAATGGAGATGCGCTTTGCAAATTCAACGGAAAAACTTTTGCGAAAGTCATTTTTCGCTGACTGCAAATACAATAGTTTTCATATTTCATAAAATATTTTTAAGGGAAAACATGTTCGACTTGCCAAAACCAAAACTGGGTACTATTAGCGCAATTACCATTACAACGCCGGATTTAGAAACTTCGCTTAGTTTTTATCAAAAGTTAGGTTTTAAGGAATTGTATCGCGCAGATTTTCCTTTTCCATGGATTCAAATTACCGACGGGGCTTTGCTGATAATGCTGCGTAAAGATAAAACGCCCTACATTGCGCTTACATATTATGTTAAAAATATTGAAGCGTTGACTGCCGATCTTGAAAGCGAAGGTATAGAATTTACAACGAAACCGAACTCCGGCGAGATGATAAAAAGATATTTAATAAAATCGCCCGACGGAATGAATGTAAGTTTAGTAACTTTTGTAGATGGTTTCATGCAGCCGGCAGGAGAAACAATGTTAACCATGCAGCCCAAAGATTTCGGAAATCCCGAGAAATATGTAAATAAAGTTTGCGGAATTTTCGGAGAGTTTGCTCATCCTGTTGCGGATATTGACAAATCTACGGAGTTCTGGAAAAAGCTCGGCTTCAAAATTCTTTCACGAATGACAACGCCGTACAATTGGGCAATTATCTCCGATGGTTTAAGCATCGTCGGACTGCATCAGACCGATAGTTTTGTAAATCCGACGATTACTTTTTTTGCTTCAGATATGAAAGAAAAAATTGAAAATCTTAAAGCAAAAGGTATAACCGAGTTTACCGAAAAGAATAGTTCTAACATTGTTGTACTAACGCCGGAAAAATAAAATATAAATTTATTTAAATTGGGAATGTAGAGTTAATGTTACAACCAAAAACAAAATTACGCGATTCAATTTAAATCTATGAATGAAATTACAATCGAAAAAAACAGAGAGTTAAAAGGACTGGGGCTGTTAGAATCGTTCGCCGTCTATTTTTCCGCCGCGCTTCTCATGTTCTGCATGACAAATTATTTAATTCCCTATTTAAGCGGCGCAACCGGACAGGAAACGATTCTTTTTTGGTTTATTGTTGCGGGATTAGGAATTTTTCTACCGTTGATTATTGCCGGCGTCTTGATTTTAAAATCGGAGGGATTTCCAATTTCAAAAAAAATGTGGGTTGAGCGTTTGCGATTTAGAAAAATTACCACGCGCGATATTCTTTGGAGTTTTGCGGGATTGATTTTCGTCGGGTTATTAAGCGGATTGATAATGAAAGGTTTGGAATTATTGATTGGTCAATTTGATCATTCTCCCTCTTTTATGTCGTTTGAACCCTTAACAAAAGGGCGATATTGGCTGCTCTTGGTCTGGTTTCCTTATTGGATATTAAATATTCTTGGCGAAGAATTTTTATGGAGAGGCGTAATGCTGCCGCGCCAGGAAATAACATTTGGAAAATTTGCATGGATAATTCACGGTTTCGGCTGGGGAATATTTCATATCGCTTTTGGATGGCAGCTTCTTATGACGTTAATTCCTTTAATTTTCATTCAATCATACATTGTTCAAAAAACAAAAAATTCTTGGGTCGGAGTGATAATGCACGGCGGATTAAACGGACCAAGTTTTCTTGCAATTTGTTTTGGAATAATTTGACGGTTTTTATACCTGTTTGTAATATTTTTTTACCGCTTAAATAATACAGCGTTTTGTTTTCCCGTTTTCCTTTCAAAAAATAAATTTGTCTCACTTTCAATTCAATCGTCATGCGCGAATGTTTCAATCGGGCATCCATCAATACCTGCCGCCATATTATTTTTTTGTAGGCAGGCGGGAATGACGTATGGTCTTATTAAATTTAAAACTATGCGCTACAATAAATTTAAATAACTTGCGCCGCTGCGTATCTTCGCGTATATTGTGTAGCCAAATAACTACACATTATGAATTTACGACGAGACGTTTTTCAAGCTATTGCAGACCCGACACGAAGAGCGATTCTTCTGCTGGTTGCAACACAATCTATGACTGCGGGAGCAATTGCCGCCAATTTTGATACGGCACGCCCGACCGTTTCAAAACATTTGCAAATACTTACCGAGTGCGAATTGCTGGAACAAGAACAAAACGGAAGAGAAATGTATTACCATTTGAATCCGAAAAAGATAAAAGAAATTGCGGATTTTGTTGAACCGTTTCGTGCTTTATGGGAGGCGCGGTTTAACAAATTAGAAGCCGTAATGAAAAAATATAAAACAAAAAAATAATCTGTGTATGGAACAAAAAACAAAAATTTTTGCCGAAGACGGCGGACAAGATTTAAAAATATTAAGAACTTTCGATTTGCCGCTGAATCTCCTTTTTCAAGCGTTTGTAGATCCGGAAATTGTTGAACAATGGATGGGAACAAAAGTTTTAAAACTTGAATGTAAACAGCACGGCGGTTATCTATTCGAAACAACAGATCCCAAGGGAAACACGCATAGATTTAACGGCGTTATTCACAGCGTCGTCCATAACAAAAAAATAATTCGCACATTTGAAATGGAAAATTCTCCGTTCGGCGTTCAATTGGAAGTTTACGAATTTGAGCAAGCTGCGGATTCTGCCAGCAGACTTACAATTCATATCGTCTATGAATCTGCCGCGCAAAGAGATGCTATGCTGCGGCTTCCTTTTGCATACGGAATAAATATGGCGCACAATCGGCTTCAAGAAGTTGTAGAAAAATTTCAGTCGCACAAATAACAAAACGGAGGGCAATGTATGACAACGCAAAATCTGCAAACGGGCAAAACAGTAAAAATAATCTATTGGATTTCGACGCTCTGGCTTGCGTTAGGAATGACGGCAACCGGCATCGGACAAATATTTAAGTTTCAGGGACAGGGCGGCGTTGATATGATGGCGCACTTAGGATATCCGCTCTATTTTTTAACAATACTCGGCGTGTGGAAATTTTTAGGAGTTCTTGCCGTGCTTGTTCCAAAATTTCCTTTACTAAAAGAATGGGCATACGCGGGATTTTTCTTTATTATGACAGGCGCGGCGTTTTCGCATTTATCAGCGAGCGACCCGATAGTTGAACTCTTCCCTTCTTTGCTGCTTCTTGTTTTAACAATTGTCTCGTGGTATTTTAGACCTGCAGGAAGAAAAATAAATTTTACCAATCAATAAAAGAAGACTATGAGCGCAAAAAAATTAACGCCGAAGCAGAGCGAAGAACTGCTTGCAATTTTAAAAGAGCGATTTGAAAAAAATTTGAATCGGCATAAAGGAATTGAATGGAAAAAAGTCCGCGCCGCATTAGAATCGAAGCCGGAAAAGCTTTGGTCGCTGAACGAAATGGAAAAAACCGGCGGCGAACCGGATGTTGTTGGATTCGAAAAAAAATCGGGAAAATATATTTTTTACGATTGCTCGGCGGAAAGTCCGGCGGGACGCAGAAGTTTCTGCTACGACCGCGAAGCGTTGGATTCCCGAAAAGAACACAAACCAAAAAACAGCGCAACGGATTTGGCGGCGGCAATGGATGTTGAACTGTTAACCGAAGCGCAGTACCGCGAACTACAGGCGCTGGGAGATTTTGATACCAAAACTTCAAGCTGGGTAACAACGCCCGATGAGATAAGAGAACTTGGCGGCGCGCTGTTTTGCGATCGCCGCTATAACACTGTCTTTACATACCACAACGGCGCAGAATCATATTACGCGGCGCGCGGTTTTCGCTGCGTATTAAAAGTATAAATTACGGCGCAAAATTTTTTACTGAATTTAAAAGCAGGATATACGAATTTCGTTAATCCGCCCATATTGGTATAATAGGCGAAAGTTTAATAAGAGTTGCGTATAGCAAACCGTTGTGTCGGCATTCGCGCAGCGCGTGTTACGCGTAAAGAACAGTGGAACAAAAATTTCAAAGAATGAAATATCTTTCGATAAAAAACAATACTTCAGGATTTAAATGATATTAAGTCCGCAGTTGAACGGAAATAATTGCTTTGTTCG
>CAYXEE010000171.1:0-5681 GCA_964463935.1 uncultured Chitinophagaceae bacterium
GGAAGGGTTGGGACAATTACTGAACACAATTAACATGGTGAAGAAAACTTTTAATCCTTCGCTTGATATTGAAGGCGTGTTGATGACTATGTATGATTCGCGTTTGCGTTTATCGAATCAAATTGTAGATGAGGTGAAAAAATATTTCGGTGAAAAAGTATTCGGCGCAATTATTGCGAGAAACGTTCGATTAAGCGAAGCGCCGAGTTTTGGGAAACCGATTTTGTTGTATGATGCTGTTTCCAGCGGCAGTAAAAATTATATTGATCTTGCGCAAGAAATAATTAAAAATCATCAGACAAAAACAGCCGCGCATAGAAATGCGGGGGCGCATGCAAATCATCAATCGGGAATTAACGCGTAAACTATGTCTGACAATAGAACAAAATCGGTGCTGGGAAAAGGATTAAGCGCGCTTATTCCGAGAATACCAGATACGGCAAAAACTGAAAATTATGTTCTAAGCGCAGCACAAAAAGAGGGCAGTCCAAGCTCCGGTTCAACATCTGAAATTCCGATTTCTCAAATTTCGCCGAATCCGTTTCAACCGCGCTTAGATTTTGACGCGCGCACATTAGATGAGTTGAAGCGTTCCATTCAGCAGAGTGGAATTATTCAGCCGATAACGGTTCGTAAATTATATTCGGGAACATACGAACTTATTTCCGGCGAGCGAAGAGTTCGCGCAAGCCAGGAACTCGGATTAAAAACAATTCCTGCATACATTTTAAAAGTTCAATCCGATGCAGAAATGTTGGAATTGGGTTTAATTGAAAATCTTCAGCGCGAAAATCTTAATCCGATAGAAATCGGTTTGTCATTTAAGCGATTGATTGACGAATGCCATCTGACACAGGAACATGTTGCGGAAAAAGTCGGCAAAGAGCGTTCAACAATTACGAATTTTCTTCGATTGTTGAAACTGCCGGAAAAAATTCAACAAGGCGTGCGCGATAATAAAATTTCTATGGGGCATGCGCGATCGCTTCTTTCCGCTGAAGGCGAAAAAGCGCAGTTAAAGTTGTATCAAAAAATTGTTGAAGACGGCTGGTCGGTGCGAAAGATTGAAGAAATTGTAAAAGGGAAAGATTCAAAACCAGCAAAGAAAAAATCTTCCGGCGGTTCATCGGAAATGAAAGGAAGTTCCGGTTTTCAAGCGATTGAAACGCGACTTCGCCATAAATTTGGGACAAAAGTTGTTATTAGAAAAAACAGTATCGGCGGCGGAGAAATTGCCGTTGAGTATTATTCGTCCGACGATTTGGATAGGTTAATTGAGATGCTGGAAGAGTGAAATGGGAATTACAGAAGAATTTACAAGACATTATTTAACACAAATAAACAATATCTATCTATGGCTCAAATCCCAAATATAATTGAGCAATCATTACGCAGGTATATTTCCGAGTTGAAAAAAAATAATTTCCCGATTCAGCAGGCATATCTTTTCGGTTCTTATGCCAAAGGAACTTATACGGAATGGAGTGATATTGATGTTGCTTTAGTTTCTCCGAAATTTGCCGGAGATAGATTTGATGATAAAAAAAATATTGCTCGCATTACATTGGATGTGAATTACAATATTTCTCCACTTCCTTACAGACCTGAAGAATTTACAACGGAAGATTTATTTGTGAAAGAAATTATTCAAACAGGAATTCGGATAGTATAATTATTAAAAAATGCAAATTATGAAAACAATTATTAAAACAGAACAAGCTCCGCTTCCCATTGGTCCATATAATCAAGCGGTTGCGGTTACAGGACAATTACTTTTCACCGCAGGACAAATTGCGCTTGATGCAAAAACCGGACAAATGGTTGGAACAACAATTCAAGAACAAACAAAGCAAGTGTGTGAAAATTTAAAAGCAATTCTTATTGCAAGCCACACGGACTTGAAAAGCGTTGTAAAGACAACGGTTTTCTTGAAGAATTTTAACGACTTTGCAGCGATGAATGAAGTGTATGCGCAATATTTCGGCGAATCGTCCCCCGCGCGTTCAACCGTTGAAGTTGCACGGCTTCCGAAAGATGCTCTTGTAGAAATTGAAGTTGTTGCGTTAATTCCGTAAATGCGAATACTTTTGCTGTATATTGTTCTGTGCTGCTGGTGGAATCCAACGGCGGCACAATTCTTTTCTTCTCGATTTGAACAACCGATTCCCCAACCCGTATTCCTTTATCAAACTTCCGATTCAACTAAAATCCGCGCCATCAATGAAGATTCGCTAATAGCGGCAAAACTTTCTCCGGTTGATACAACAATTCCCAATCCAAAATCTACAACCGTAGCAATGCTTGCTTCTATGCTTGCGCCGGGCTTCGGACAAATCTATAATGAGTCGTACTGGAAAGCTCCGATAATCTGGGGATATGGTTATTATTTTGTCAGTGTGTATCGCGATCAAGATAAACATTACAAAGAAGAAAAAAGAATTTACGAAAATCTGCTCGATCAATTTGAAGCGGCAAAAACTGCGGGAAATAAATCTGCAGCAGATAGTATTTTTTCAATTGCAACGGATAGAAAATCACGATTACGGGATTTTTATCGCAACCAGCGCGATGAGTTTGGCTGGTATATTGTAATAACCTATCTCATAAATATTTTAGATGCGTATGTTGATGCCGCGCTGTACAATTTTGAAGTGAGTCCGAACTTGCAAGGAACAAACGATTACCGCGCAACAATTCGGATTCCGATTCTCTCTCCAACAAATAATAAACCACGAGGCGCTATATGAAAATTAGACCAGAAGATGCGCTGGAATATCATAGTTCCGGACGCAAAGGGAAATTAGAAATTTCTCTTACCAAGCCCTGTGCCACACAACGTGACCTCTCGCTTGCTTACACTCCCGGCGTAGCTGTACCATGTTTAGCAATAGAAAAAAATTTAGACGATGTGTATCAATACACTGCAAAAGGAAATTTAGTTGCTGTTGTTTCCAACGGAACAGCCGTTCTCGGTCTCGGCGATATTGGACCGGAAGCGGGAAAACCTGTTATGGAAGGAAAAGCATTGCTCTTTAAACGTTTTGCAGATATTGATGTGTTTGATATTGAAATTCGCGGAAAAGATCCGAACGATGTTATTAAGTGCGTACAAATGTTAGAACCGACATTCGGCGGAATAAATCTTGAAGATATAAAAGCGCCGGAGTGTTTTGAAATTGAGCAGGAACTTCGCCGCACAATGAACATTCCTGTATTTCACGATGACCAGCATGGCACGGCAATAATTTCCGCCGCTGGTCTTTTGAATGCGTTGGAAATTATCGGAAAAGATATTTCCAAAGTAAAAGTTGTGTACAACGGCGCCGGAGCTTCTGCAATGGCGTGCTGTAAACTGCACATGCTTCTCGGTGTGAAAAAAGAAAATATAGTTATGTGCGACAGCAAAGGCGTAATTTACAAAGGCCGCGCCAATGCAATGAATAAATACAAAGAAGATTTTGTCGCCGATACTTCTGCAAGAACTCTTGCCGAAGCAATGGTTGGCGCCGATATTTTCTTTGGGCTTTCGGTGAAAGATTCTGTTACGAAAGAGATGGTAATATCCATGGCGCCGAATGCAATTATTTTTGCTATGGCAAATCCCGATCCGGAAATTACGCCGGAAGATGCGCTGAGTGTACGGAACGATATTATTATGGCAACCGGTCGTTCGGATTATCCTAATCAAGTGAACAATGTTCTCGGCTTTCCGTTTATCTTCCGCGGCGCGCTTGATGTTCGTGCGACAACAATTAACGAAGAAATGAAACTTGCCGCCGCTCGCGCGCTTGCGCAGCTTGCAAAAGAAGATGTTCCCGATTCTGTTATTAAAGCGTACGGCGGGCAGCCGATTATTTTCGGAAAAGATTACATTATTCCCAAGCCGCTTGATTCGCGTGTGCTTCGCTGGGTTGCTCCTGCTGTTGCAAAAGCCGCCGTTGAAACCGGCGTTGCGCGCCAGCCGATTACCGATTGGGAAAAATATGCGGAATCGCTGGAAGAACGTCTCGGACGCTCTAAACAATTTATGAATTTTATTTTCCACAAGGCGCGGCAAAAAAAACAGCGCATTGTTTTTCCTGAAGGAGATGAAGTAAAAATTCTTCGCGCGGCGCAGATTCTTGTAGATCAAGATATTGCTTCTCCAATTTTAATCGGCGCGAAAGATAAAATTGAAAAATTGATAATAGAAAATCATTTAGAATTTGACGGCGGCGTAGAAATTGTTGATCCGAAAACTTTTCCCGACCATCAAAAATTTGTTGATGAATATTACAAAATTCGCCAACGCAAAGGAGCAACGAAATTCTACGCAGAAAAAACAATGATGCTGCGTTTCTATTTTTCAATGATGATGGTGCGGCTTGGCTATGCGGACGGCGTTATTGGCGGATTAACAACAACCTATGCCGATACGATTCGTCCCGCGCTTCAAGTTATCGGAATGAAATCTGGAATTAAATCCGTTGCGGCAATGTATGCTGTAATTGCCAAGAAAGGAACATTCTTTTTTGCCGATACAACAGTTAATATTGATCCCGATGCGGAAACGCTTGCGGAAATTGCACAACTTGCAGCTGAAACAACGCAAAGATTAGATGTTGTTCCGCGAATAGCAATGCTATCGTTCAGCAGTTTTGGAACTACAAAACATCCGCATGCGGACAAAGTTCGCATTGCTACGGAGCTTGTTAAAAAGCGACATCCCGAATTAATTATTGATGGCGAAATTCAGGCGGATGTTGCGGTTTCGCCGGAAATGCTCGAAAAGGAATATCCGTTTAGTTCCCTTAAACAAGCGGCAAATGTTCTCATTTTCCCGGATTTAAATGCCGCAAACGTTGCATATAAATTGATGGGAAAAATCGGCGAAGCGGAAATTATTGGACCAATTTTAATGGGAATGGCAAAACCGGTTCATGTTCTGCAGCATTTTGCTGAAGTAACGGATATTGTAAATATGGCGGCAATTTGCGCCGCAGAAGCAATTGACAGCAAGCGGTAAAAATTATTTTCATTCATACGCTGTACAGATTTAATGATGCGCGGCATTTTTCGTTTCAAAAACTTCCGAAATCGCAAGGTTTCGGAAGTTTTTTATCTGGGAACATTTGGTAAGATTTTAGTGTCTAAAGCTGTAAAAACTAAACTTTATTTCTTGTATGTTGTCTAAAGTAAAGTTTAAGAAAAGGAAATTATGAAAAAGAAATTTATTATTACAATTAGCGTTGTTATTCTTATTCTTGCCGCCGGCGGATTTTATTTCTTATCAAACGGAAAAGCTCCGGAAATAAATTATAGAATAGAAAAAGTTTCCCGCGGCGATATTCAAGTTAATGTTACAGCAACCGGTACGCTGAGCGCAGTAAAAACAGTTCTTGTTGGAACGCAGGTTTCAGGAATTATTCAAAAATTAAATGCAGATTTTAACGACCGAGTCCGCGCCGGACAAATTATTGCGCAGATTGATCCGACATTTTTAGAAGCATCTGTGCGCGATGCGGAAGCAAATTTACAGCGCTCGCAAGCTCAACTCAATAAAAGCCAGAGAAATTTTGATAGAATAAAAATTCTTGTTGATAAGAATCTTGCATCGCCTGCGGATTATGATGCGGCAATAACTGAATACGAATCGGCGGCGGCTGCGCAAAAACAAGCTGAAGCACAATTAGAGCGCGCAA
>CAYXEE010000172.1:0-5640 GCA_964463935.1 uncultured Chitinophagaceae bacterium
ATTCACCAGTATCTACATCTCCTGCAATGCAACCCCAACAGTCCGCACAAAAAGCAGCCCCAAAGGCCGAGACCCAAAAAATTGAACATCCTAAAGTGGAACATGAGTCTGTACCCGCGTCGCCAAAACAGGAAATTCCGAAAGCAGCGCCTCAACCTCCGCCGGTTCCAAAACCTGAACCAGCGCCTGTTGTACAAAAAACAACTCCCGGCTCAAAAAATGTGCTTGTCCTATCTTCTTCCGAAACTGACATGCAAAACCAATTGAATTCGTTGTTGAAGGAGATTGGAATTGATGCAATTCTTTTTCAACGCGGGAATGCTTCTGATGCTATTGTTTCTTTTCTAGAAAAAAATTCAGAATCAAGATTTGCATTTTATCTTTTTACTGCAGAAGATATTAACAGCGCAATGTTTGAACTTGGTTATCTTGTTGGAAAAATTGGAGCTAACCGCGTCTGCTGTATTCACCATAAAGACGATGCTCCTCCAAAAGGAATTCCCGGAATCTCGTATAAAGAAATTGTTGTGAAACTTGAAGAAATCAGTTTCGGTTTAATTAAAGACTTACGAGCAGCGGGTTACACTGTTTCAATCTAATTTTTTCCATTGAATATAAATTATTGTAAGGTATGAATCTTTCATCTCTGTACGAAAAAATACGCAGCAACAATAGAATATCTTCCGAAGAAGGTTTGTTTTTACTTCGCAACGCGCAATTACTCGATCTTGGCGACTTTGCAAATGAAATTCGATTTAAAAAGAATCCTGAACCGCGCGTAACATTCGTTCTTGATTCAAATCCGAATTATACCAACGTCTGCAATATAGACTGCATTTTCTGCGCATTCTATCGTCATCCCGGAGAAGAAGGCGTTTACACGTACAGTGTAAATGAGATGATTAAAAATTTCAAACAATCGGCGGCAAACGGCATTACAACTATTTTATTGCAAGGCGGCGTGAATCCCGATTTGCCGTTTGAATATTATTTAGAAATGGTTTCGCGCACTGTAAAAGAAGTTCCTGAAGTACATCCGCATTTCTTTTCAACTTCTGAAATTTTAGAAATGGTACGAGTTTCCGGCTTAACTCTTGAAGAAGTATTGAAAAAACTTTGGGACGCCGGATTGCGTTCAATTCCGGGCGGCGGGGCGGAAATTCTGTCCGACCGAGTGAAGAAAAAAATCAGCAGCAAAAAAGGAACATCAGAAGACTGGCTGCAGGTAATGCGCGCAGCGCATAAACTCGGCTACAAAACTACAGCAACAATGATGTACGGACATTTGGAAAATGATGAAGACATTGTCGAACATCTGGAAGTTATAAGAAAATTGCAGGATGAATATTATGGATTTACAGCATTTGTTCCATGGAGTTTTAAGCCGGGGAACACGCCGCTGGAAAAAATTATTCCAACCTATGCAACGCCAAAACGTTACCTTGAAATAATTGCTTTTTCGCGTATTTATTTAGATAATTTTGACCACATACAAGCATCGTGGTTCAGTGAAGGAAAAAAGACAGGACAAATTGCTCTTCATTTCGGCGCCGATGATTTTGGCGGAACATTATTGGAAGAAAATGTTCACGCCGCGGCAAACTTTGTTAATAAAACAAATACCGATGAATGTATTTCGCTCATTCACGAATCCGGCTTTGATGCTGCACAACGAGGAACGTTATATGAGATTAAAAAAATTATTACTAAACAAAAAGCGGCATAAACTAACCCCGTTCTTCATTCTATTTTTTGTATTACCCTATCTCGTTGGATTTACATCCGATACAACTTCTGCATATAACGAATATATGTTCGGCGTTGGCGGCGGTGAATATGTTTACTATGATTGTAACGGCGCGCATAAGAAAAATTTTAGCGATGGCGGAATTTATTTTGGAAAAAAAATTTGAAGCTCCTGTTAAAATTGGCGTTTCGATTGCTGGAATTCAAGTTGAAAACCGCATCGACGGATTTATTTACCCTGATTTAGCGCTTGAATGGAAATATTTTTCTTTGGGAACAACAGGATTACGATTGGGCAGCAGAAGCGAATTTTATTTTGAAGGTAAAATATTTGATAGACCGCCGTTTTTTCCCGGCAGAGGATTATTTCACGCAGGTTTTGGAGGAAAATTAAAAAATTCCGATATCAATCTCTGGGGTGGAGTTGGCGTTTTTCCATACAATGATTTAGGAATAACAGGACAAATAGAAATTCCATATTCCGATAATTTGTTTTTATATTTTAACGGAAGATATGGAATTGAACGAAAAAGCGGAATGGATGAATTTGGGCTTTCTATCGGAGCGCGATTAGTAGAGTTTTAAAAAAAAATCATATTTCTATCATTTTTCTCCCCATCGCCAGCAGCGCATCAACCTCATTTGCATTTTGCCCTTCTGCGTAAATTCTAACAACCGGCTCGGTTTGGGAAACGCGAAACAACAGCCAGCGCGAATCGCCAAGTAAATATTTTAACCCGGTTATGTCATCAGCTTCCATATATTTTTTTAATTCCAAAACCGGATAGTGATGAACAGTATCAACATTCCTTTCCATAAGATTTTTTAATAAATCTTTGTGCGGAACATTTTCAACTTTAATATCAATTCTCTTGTAATGCAACTTCCCAACGAGCGAATAAATTTCATTCATTATTTGACGCAGAGATTTTCCTGTAACGGCAATCATTTCGCAGAAGATCAATCCCGTTAAAATTCCATCGCGTTCTGGTATATGGTTCTTAAAACCAAAACCGCCGCTCTCTTCTGCCGCAAACAAAAAGTCTTCCGTTACCATCTTTTGCGCAAGATTTCTAAAACCGACATTTACGTCAAATACATTTTGTTTCCACCGCTCTGCCATCAATCGTACTTTGTCCGATATTGGACACGATTTAATAACAGCGCCTTTCCATTTTTTATTTGTATGCAAATGCCATAATAATGCAAGAATTGTTTCTTGAACAGACATCCACGTTCCATCTTCATACACAATACTGCATCGGTCTGCATCGCCATCCGTTGCAATTCCAAATAAGGCGTCTGTTACGCTTGTATTATATTTCAACGGTTCAAGATTTTTTTCAATTGGTTCCGGAAGTCTATCATAAAAATTAGGTTCGGGACTTCCAAAAATTGTTTGTGCACGCCAGCCAAGTTCAACAAGAATATCTTCAAGAATTGTTTTCCCCGCCCCGCCCATCGAATCAATTATGACGCTTGCATTATTCGATGGAACTTTTGCAAATGCTTCTACCGTTGCAAAATCTATAATGTTTCTAAGATGAGAAATATATTCAGGTAAAAAATTTTTGATTGTAATATTTTTGTCAGAGAATTCAGTCAGCACAGGTTCTTGGATAAGAGTTTGAATTTGACGCAACTCGTTGGAGATGAACGGACCTCCGTGCGAATCTTTAAACTTTATTCCGTTGTAATTCGGCGGATTATGGCTTGCAGTAACCATTATTCCGGCAGAACACTGATACTGTTTTACTGCAAACGACAAGATCGGAGTCGGAATTATTTCTAACGATAGAAGAACAGAAATTTCGTTTGCAGAAAGTACTTTTGCAAATAATTCTGCCGAATGTTGTGAATTTTTACGACCGTCAAAACCAATTGCAACAGATAGCGGCTGGGATTTTTTTTGAATAAGGAATTTTGAAAATGCTTCCGCAATAAGAATCACATTTTCATCATTAAATCCATCGGTAAACTTGGCGCGCCAGCTTTCTGTACTGAATTTAAATTCTTGCATCATCGCCTGGTTCAGAGTCGGATAGTATTTCTTCCGCTTCAAGAAATTGATCAAGCGGTACAAAAATTTTAATTGGATAACGAAGAAGCGAGCGACCGATTGCGCTTTCTATCATTCCATCGGCAATAAATCCGGGGTTAGTTGTATTTAAAGGATTTGTTGTAATTCCTGCGCTTTCTAATTTTCCGCGTATAATCTGCGCTTCATAAAAATCTGAAGATTTGAAAATTAACGCCCAATCTTCACGCACTTCAACATTTCTATGCGCTTCGCACAAATATTTTTTACCGCGCTGAGTCAGACATTCTTCACAATATAATTGCTCACAAATAATGCAGACGCCTTTCGCCGATGCAAGCGGATGATTTGTGCATGAATATTGATCTTCTGCATACAACGTACCGCAACGCGGACAAAAATCCATATCTAACGGAGCTTCTTTACCGCAGTTGTCGCAAATATCCAAGTCGGGAATAATTTCTTCCGGCAACTCATTAACTAATGCAACACCGCAATCTATGCATTCAGTTGCAACATCTTCATATTCGCTTTTGCAATTTGGACAAAATTTCATCTCTTCCTCCTTAGCGTCTTTGTGTAAGTTATACATTAAAACGAAAATGACAAATATCGCCGTCTTGCATTACATATTCGCGTCCTTCAACATGAAGCAAACCTGCTTCTTTCACTTTTGTTTCATCATTGAAACGGAATAAATCTTCGCATTTCATAATTTCCGCGCGGATAAATCCTTTTTCAAAATCTGTATGAATTACTCCGGCGGCTTCCGGCGCGAATGCTCCTTTGCGAACTGTCCAAGCGTGCGTTTCTTTTGGACCAGAGGTAAAGAATGTTATCAATCCTAACAATTCCATTCCCTCTCTAACAACTTGCTGTAAACCGGATTCTTTCAGTCCAAGTCCATCTAAAAATTCTTTTCGTTCTTCTAACGGAAGTTCTGCAATTTCTGCTTCAACCGCTGCGCTAACAATTACAACTTTTGCTCCTTCTTTCGCGGCAACTTCACGAACTTGCTCTACATACGCATTGCCGGCTGCAATTTCTTTCTCATGCACATTGCAGACGTACATTACCGGTTTATTTGTTAACAAATGAACATCACGAAGCCAAAACTTTTCCTCTTCATTTTGAACAGTAACGTATCGCGCTAATCTTCCGGTAGAAAGATGATCTTTCAATCGAAGATAAAAATCCGCCTCAGAACGAATTTTTTTATCTCCTCCCTTTGCTCTTTTTTCCGCATCGGAGATTTTTTTATCAATCGTATCAAGGTCTTTTAGAATCAATTCAGTTTCTATAACTTCGATATCACGTTTGGGATTTACATTTCCGTCAACGTGAATAACATTGGGATCATCAAAACAGCGAACTACATGACAAATTGCGTCAACATTTCGAATGTGTGAAAGAAATTGATTGCCAAGTCCTTCTCCTTTACTTGCACCTTTTACTAATCCCGCGATATCAACAAACTCAATCGCGGAAGGAACAATTTTTTGCGAGTTATAAATTTTAACTAGTGTATCAATTCGTTCATCGTGAACAAGTACTACGCCGACATTCGGTTCAATAGTACAAAAAGGATAATTTGCTGCTTCTGCCCCTGCGGCAGTGATTGCATTAAAGAGTGTCGATTTGCCTACGTTTGGAAGACCTACTATACCACAATTAAAGCCCATTTTTAAAATATGAATTATGAAGGATGAATGATGAATTACAAGTTAAGATACGGAAAAACTGCGTGGGATAAAAATGAAAGTTTATGAACCAAATATTCAGGAAGATTTGAAAAACTATCTTTAGGGCGCCTCTAAAAACATCTCTCGCAACCCGCCAACTTTAAAATTATATGG
>CAYXEE010000173.1:0-5634 GCA_964463935.1 uncultured Chitinophagaceae bacterium
TAGAGCACGCCGTTTGCAATTTCAAATGCTTCGGTAATTGGCGTCGCTTTTTCCACAACGGTCAGCAAACGCTGATTGGGAATTACAATAAGCGTATCAACTTGTTTTTTTAATTCTTCAATTCCGTAGTCGGCTTGCGCAGCGCGTTTCTTTCCTTCGTGATTGAATGGTTTGGTAACAATTCCGACAACAAGCGCGCCGAGACTTTTTGCAATGTTCGCTACAATTGGAGCAGCGCCAGTTCCCGTTCCGCCTCCCATACCGGCAGTAATAAATACCATATCACTGTTCGCAAGAATTCGCGAAATTTCTTCTTTATCTTCTTCTGCTGCACGCTGTCCGATAGAAGGATCGGCGCCTGCGCCCAACCCGCGAGTAAGATTTTTACCAATTCGTACTTTTGTTCCGGCGTCATTTCGTTCTAACGCTTGACCGTCGGTATTGATGGCGACAAAATCAACGCCGCTTAGTCCGCGGTTAATCATACTGTGAACAGCATTTCCACCGCCGCCGCCAACGCCAACAATACGAATCTTTGCGCCGTTTTCAGATGGTTTATCAAATTCTATGGGCATAGTGTGCTCCTTTTGTAAATAAGTGAAAGTTTTGGAATTATTTTTTTAATTTCTATAGCTCGTTAAACCACGTAATCATTTTTTTAATAATATTATCTTTTGAACCGCTCATCTTCGATTCTTTCCCTTCAAGATTTCCTGAAACTCCGCGCTGTCGTTTCTTTATTGCATTTAAAACTAAACCGACTCCGGTTGCATACATCGGGTTTTCAATTTCACGAACAAATCCGCCGCGGAAGCCGCGCGGAATTCCAATTTTCACGGGCATTCCAAGAATTTCGCGCGCTAAATCTGCAGCGCCTTTTACTAATGAACCGCCGCCGGTCAGCACAACTCCGGCAGATAAATGCTTTTGATAACCGGAACGCTTAATTTCCAGAGCCGCAATTTCTAAAATTTCTTCCATTCGCGGCTGAATAATTTGACATAATAATTTTTGGTCTATGCTTAGCGGCTCGCGTCCGCCTATGCCCGGAATTGTTATCGGTTCGTTATCCGCTAATGATGAACTGTGCGTATGACCGTAACGAATTTTTAATTCTTCCGCTTGCGCAGTTAAAATTCCAAGCCCGCGTCTAATATCTTCGGTAACTTTGTTTCCGGCAATTCCTATTACTGCTGTATGACGAATAGTATGGTCGGCAAATACAGCAAGGTCTGTTGTTCCGCCGCCGATATCAACCAGCGCAACGCCGACTTCTTTTTCTTCGCGTTCTAAAACCGCATCGGCAGAAGCAATCGGCTCAAGCACTATATCGCTTACATCTACCTGAGTTCTTTTTACGCACTTCACAATATTTTGCACAGCGGAAACCAAACCGGTAATAATGTGTACGGTTGCTTCCATTCGCACGCCGGACATTCCTACAGGATCGTACACGCCGTCTTGACCATCAACGATAAATTCCTGAGGAATAACGTGAAGAATTTTTCTATCGTTAGGAAGCGCAATTTTTTTTGTATCTTCAATTAAGCGATTCACATCCGGCTGCGTAATTTCCTGCTCCGCTCCGCTTACAGCAACAACGCCGCGGCTTTGAAAACTTTGTATATGGTCGCCTGCAATTCCCGCTACAACGCTTTGAATTTTTACGCCCGACTGCGCTTCGGCATCAACAACTGCCGTAGAAATAGATGCAATTGTTCTATCAATATGCGTAATAACTCCGCGCGTAAGTCCATCCGATTTTGCTTTACCAATTCCAAGAATATTTATTTCATTGTTTGCCGCAACTGAAGCGACAATTGCACAGACTTTTGTAGTGCCTATATCTAAACCAACGTATATATTTTCCATTATTATTCCATTCTACAGAATTGATGCGAATACTTTGCAATTCACGTTCATCCGCACCAATAAATTTTTTTAAGAATTCTTTTGCGAAACGACGACCTGATCGTCAAATCGAATATCTATGTACTGCACATTTCCCAAATCGGAATTCAGCATAAATCTTTTGAGAAATTCGTCAAACTTAACAAGTTTTTTTTCTGTTTCGCCTTGTCCGAAAATAATCGGCACGCCGTTTTCAAATGAATACAGAATTATATCGTGTCCTTTCCGCAATTTAATTTCTGAAACTGCGTGGTGCATTTCAGCGCCGATAATTTTTGCAACGCGAATAATTTCCAACGCAGAAAGAACATCTGCATTGTTTACTTTGCTTCCGGTTTTTATTCCCCGAAGCGAATCTGCTCCGCTAATAACGGGAATATCGTACGTTTCTTTTGTGGAGATATACGGAAGAAGCGCTCCGTCTTCATCAAGATAAAAAATTTCTCCTCCGTGTACAAGCATAGCCGCAGGTATTCGCTCTTCAATTTCTACGCGCAGAAGATTCGGCATATCTCGTTTTACAACGACATTTTTTACAAAACTGTTTGCCTGAATATTTCGTTGTAATTGCATCAAATCTAAATTATACAGCGAAACATTTTTCGGAAGATCTAACAGCCGAATAATTTCATCTCTTGAAATAATGCTGATACCTTCAACGCTTACCTGCCGCACCGGCACATGTTGCTGCCATTGCGATTTCATTCCGTAACTTGCAAGCATTGCGGCAACAACAAGCCAAAAATACAGATATACTTTTTTCCCGTACTCGGGCTTCTGCTCTTGTTCAAATTGTAATTCTTGTTGTTCTTCCACGAATAATATTATTGCTGTAATTCTTTAAGAAATTGTTCGCCGAATTTCCAAATATCTCCGGCTCCCATTGTAATTACGATATCGCCGCTTTTTGTAATTTTTTGCAAATACTCCGGCACGTTTTTTTTGTCTTTAACGTAATGCGCTTCTTTATGACCGTATTGTTTTGCCGCATTAGTAATAAGTTCGCCCGTAACGCCTTGAATCGGTTCTTCACGCGCGGGATAAATATCTGTTACCACTAAAACATCAGCCAGCAAAAATGCTTTGCCAAATTCTTCATAAAAATCCCGCGTTCGAGAATATAAATGCGGTTGAAACACACACACTGCGCGTTTTCTCCAGCCGGATTTGACGCCGCTTAATGTTGCACGGCATTCGGTCGGATGATGAGCGTAATCATCATACACGGTTATTCCTTTTGCTTCTCCTTTTTTCTCCCAGCGCCGATACACGCCTGAAAACTTTTCAATTCCTGCTTTTACTTTTTCAAAAGAAACGCCAAGCTGCAATCCCACGGCAATTGCCGCAAGCGCGTTTTGAACGTTGTGCTTTCCGGGAATCTGCAATGTAACGTTTCCTAAATCTTCAAATCCGCGGGCAACCATAAATGTTGTTAAATTTTCTTTATGCTGAATATCAATCGCTTGAATATCTGCCTGCGGCGTTAATCCGTAGGTAATAATTTTTTTCTTGTTCAATTGCGGCATTATATCTTGCAGCGCCGGTTCATCGAGACAAAGAACAACAAATCCGTAAAATGGAACTTTGTTTGCAAATTGAACAAATGCGCCTTTGATATCTTCAAGATCGCGGTAACAATCAAGATGATCTGACTCTAAAGTCGTCATTACTGCAATGGTAGGAGCGATAGAAAGAAACGAGCGGTCAAATTCATCCGCTTCTACAACAATAAAATCTCCTTTTCCAAGACGCGCATTAGTGCCGCCGAGTCCGCTCAATTTTCCGCCGACTATAACCGTCGGATCAAGTCCCCCTTCCATTAACACAAGCGAAACCATTGATGTTGTTGTTGTTTTGCCGTGCGTTCCTGCAATTCCAATTCCATATTTCAATCGCATCACTTCCGCAAGCATTTCTGCGCGGCGCACAATTGGAATTTTTCTGCGAATTGCTTCTTGCACTTCGGCATTATCATTTATCACCGCCGATGAATACACAAGCGTATCAACATCGGCGGCAATATTTTCCGCTTTATGTCCTTCATAAATTATTGCGCCGAGCGACTGTAATCGCTCTGTAACATCGCTCAATGCGCGGTCTGATCCGCTTACGGCAAAACCTTGGTCGAGAAGTATTTCCGCAATACCGCTCATCCCAATTCCACCGATACCGACAAAATGTAATTTTTTAATACTGCTGAACATTCTTTTTACCTTGTCTTTCTTTTCTTAAACTGAAATCGCTTTTCTCTGCGGGGAACGCGTTCGGCAATGTTCATCATTTCGCCAAGAAGCTGCTTATCGCGTTCATATCTTCCGACTCGAATTCTAAAACTTCTTTCCCCTTTAATTTTTAAAATTACAATTTGCGACCTTCCCGCTGTTTGCACGCCCCGTTCTTTGCCGATATGAATCCACTCTATTTTAGAAATTGGAATTTCTGTCTTGGCAAATCTATGCTGAAAAATAATTTCAGAATCCGTAACAATTAATTTTCTATTTCGAATTTTGTTCACGGCAAGCAGCACAAACGACATTGCAACAAAAAATATAATAATGAAAATTATTGCGTCATCGAACACCAGCGTAAAACTTTGCTCAATAAATGTTCCGCGAATTCCGGCGTACAAAATCAATGTCAGCAAATAAACAAGCGATTGCTGGTAATAAAAATCTAATTTGTATTTAAATTCATGCTGCATAGTTTATTGAACTCTATTTCCGCTTTCATACATTTCAATAGCAGTAACAACGCCGTTAGAATCCCATTTCATAACTCTGCCTTGTTTAACGCCTTTGAAATATTCGCTTTGTTCTAATTTATTTCCGTTAGCATGAAACATTGTTTCAATGCTCTTATCGCCCTGCAATTCGTATGTTAATGTTAAATGACCATCATCATCATAATATTCCCAAAGTAAAAGCTTAGATCCTTCTCGTTTTCTTAATTTCCCGATTGGATGAAATTCTTCCGTTAAATAATGCTGGTCGCCTGCTTCAACCCATCGTTCCCATTTGTTTTCAACTTGGCCGTTAGGATAATAACTAATGTACTTTGTCGTTAATCCTTCGTCGTCATTAATATAAAATTCTGATTTTTTCATTCCGTTTCTATAAAATCCCAGCGCTTTTACATATTTTCCATTTTTGTAATATCTCTCAACGGAAATTTCTCCATGTATTGACTGCGCTGTTTCTATTTTCGTAATCAACTTATTTTTTTTTACAGCATTATACGATCGAACAAAAAGAATTCCTGCTACAACCATAAAAAATATCAGCACAAGCATTACAATTGCGCCAAAATGTTTTTTCATAACTCCCCCGAGTTTGCTTATGACTTATTGTTAAATTAATCTTAAAATTTTTTCTGCAATTTCTTTTCCTGCGCCCGGCTTGCCTATCCGCAGGCTGTATTTACACATATCTATCAACAGCTGCTCGTTAAACAATATTTTTTTAATTACCTGAAGCATTTTTTGCTGCAATTCTTTGTCCGAAATCATTATGGCTGCGCCGTTCTCAACCATTGCTTTTGCATTTAACTCCTGATGATTTGCCGCCGCATACGGGTACGGAACAAGAATTGCCGGCTTCCCAAGTCTTGTTAACTCTGCCAATGTCGTTGCGCCGGAGCGGCATATCACCACATCTGCCGCCGCATAAGCAAATTCTATTTTATCTAAAAATTCTGCTACTTTCTTTATTTCTCCCATTTCTTTGG
>CAYXEE010000174.1:0-5632 GCA_964463935.1 uncultured Chitinophagaceae bacterium
TCAAAAAAATTCGTTTGTAATTTTACAAGTTGACGGCTTCGGCAAATCAATTCTGTACCAGCAATTCTAAAACTTAAAATAATTTACCTGCTTACTGCTTTATTATGCAAAGTGAAAATTGTACCATCGTATAAATCAATCGCAACCAAAAGTATTTTTATTGTGAAGAAATTTATCTCATATTTTGGACGCTTCAATTTTCCGGCGATGAAAAAATCCGCACCGCGCAAACATTGTACGTTATCGCATTCATTGTCGCAGTCGGACTTATTGTTGAAGCAATATTTCAACTCCGGCTATATTGACAAGCCGGGAAAACTTGATTTGCAGTACTGCGGCGTTCACACTATTCTCACAAAAACCATTTTCAATGGAAAAAATGCTTCACGCTATACGGGCGGCATTGAGCGCGTAATTTTTTTACTTGTGCAGTAATTTGAACGCAATGTTCGGTCCAATTCCCTGCTGATACGCGAGCGTAATCCACAATTTTGCCATCGATTCCAGCAATTCTGCGTTCTTTAATTCGCCCACATCTACAACAGTAAAGCCGATATCTTCCGCTAAGGTGGAAACTATTTTCTTTGCTTCATCGTCGTTTCCGCAGATAAAAGTATCGGCAGGAGTATTGCCGAACTGCGGCTCGGAAAAATTTCCTGCGCCGATTGTATTAAACGCTTTTACAACGCGAAATCCGGGCATTCGTTTTTGAATTTCTTCCGCCGCAGAGGTTCCTTCTGCAAGCGGCCATTCAGGATTCGGTTTCATCGGATTTGTACAATCAATTAAAATTTTGTTCTTCATTTCTGCAATATGAAAAGCAACCTCGCCGATTGCTTCCCACGGCGTTGCAAGCGCAACTATTTCAGATTGCTCGGCGGCTTCCTTTATTGTTGTTATGCGCGCGTTTACTCCTGTTTCTTTTAATGCCAGCTGCGCTTTTTGAGAACTTGGATTGCGCACGCCCAAAAGAATTGAATGTCCTTTCGCGCTCCAAATTTTTCCCAGCACGCCGCCGATATTTCCAGCGCCGATTATTCCGATTAACATATCTAAATTCCTTATTAGACTTTTTTGAAAATGATTGCTATAATGTAAAAAATCTTTTATAAGAAGCGAAGATTTTATTCCGCCGAATCTATAAAATTTAAGAGAATATAAGGAAAAAACATGAACGATGAACGAGTAAGCTGGAACGAATATTTTATGAACATCGCCGAGCAGGTTGCAACGCGCAGCACGTGCGGAAGAAAACATGTAGGAGCGGTAATTGTTCGAGACAGAACTATTCTTTCTACCGGATACAACGGAAGTCTGCGCGGCGCGCCGCACTGCGAAGAAATAGGTCATGATATGGAAAACAATCACTGCGTCCGAACTGTTCACGCAGAAGCAAATGCCGTTGCTCAGGCGGCAAAACACGGCGTACAGATTGATGAAGCGGAAATTTATGTAACAGCATCCCCGTGTCTTACATGTTTTAAATTGATTGCAAACTGTGGAATTCGAAAAATTTATTACAAAGAATTTTACCGCGACGAGCGAATTACAGAATACGCGCGTCAGGCGGGCGTTGCGTTGGTGTTTATGGGAACGCCGGAAAAATAAATTTTACGCTGATATTTTTAAACGCGGTAAAATATATATAACAATGAAAAAAAATTTCATCGCCATTTTTTTTATTTTTTCTTTTTCACTTCTGTTTTCTCAGCCGGAAAAAGAAAATTATTCTCTTCATTATCTTCTCGGAAATCCGAGCAATGCAGCGCACGATGTTAACAACCCGACAAATTACTTAATTGAAAAACCGCAATACGTTCTTTCCTACCATCGTTTTTACGGAATTCCGAATTGGGTTGCGTGGCATTTAGACAGCACGTGGCTTGGAAGTTTTACACGCAGTAACGATTTTCGTGCTGATACTGCGCTTCCCTTGCGTTGGTACCGCGTAACGGAAAAAAGTTATCGTAAAAGCGGATTCGACCGCGGACACATGTGCCCTTCCGGCGATAGAACAAATACGGCGGAAGATAATTCCATCACGTTTCTTATGACGAATATAATTCCGCAGGCGGCAAATAACAATCAAGGTCCGTGGGCGGAGCTTGAACATTACTGCCGTGAATTAGCGCGCGCTGGAAACGAGTTATACATTTATTCCGGCGGGTACGGCGTTCAAAAAATGATAGACAGCGGCAGAGTTCTTGCGCCGCTTCGTACGTGGAAAATTATTGTTGTGCTGCCGGCGGGAGAAAATGATATTGAACGAATAACAGATTCTACCCGCGTTATCACCGTAGATATGCCGAACAGCAACAGCGAAATACTCAAGCGCGATGATTGGAAAAATTACCGCACCACCGTTGCAGAAATTGAACGCAAAACCGGATTTGATTTTCTTTCCAATGTTCCGAAAAAAATTCAAAACGTAATTGAAAAAATTATTGACTCGCAATAGTTAGTTTTATTACGCGTAACGTAATCATAACAATAATTTTTCTTTACTTTTGAAATTGAGAACGCTACATTTACGCATTCACTAAAATAACAACTCTACTAGGAGACCCTGCTATGAGAAAACCTTTACGTGTTTTTTCACTTCTTGCAGTTGTAGTAATGTTTTTTGTTTCATCATGTCAAATTTCCCCCACAGAACCAACTTCATCATCAAATCAAAATTCAGAATTTACATCTCTGAACAAAGTTACCGTCTCAGAGCCGTTTGAGCCCGGAACAAAAACAGCGTACGCCGCCGCAGATGTTACGCTCGGTTCCGGCGTATGGAATCTTGACGAAGCGCTTCTTGGAAATTCCACAAGCGATAGAAAAAACGGAACGCAAAGCGTTCGCGCGCGCAACAGCGGAAAAGTTACAATGAAATTTAACCGCGCGGATGGCGCAGGCGTTGTAAGCGTAAAACACGCGCTGTTCGGAACCGATGCAAGCGCAACATGGCAATTGTGGTATTCTACCAACAGCGGCAGTTCGTGGACGCAAATCGGTTCAACCATAACAACATCATCCACAACGCTTGCAACCGCTTCGTTTACGGTGAACAAAGCAGGAACAATTCGTTTTGAAATTAGAAAAACGGACGGCTCTGCAAATAGAATTAATTTTGACGATTTTGTTATCAATGATTATTCCGATTTAACCGATACAACAACATCATCAAGCGTTCATCTTACGCTGGGTAATCCGAGCGGAGCGCAGCCGCTTGTTACATACACTACAAATTACAGAATGGAAAAAACGCAGTATGCTATTTCGTACCACCGCGACCGCGGAACGCCGAATTGGGTTGCGTGGCACTTAAATGCTTCGTGGCTCGGAAGCACGCCGCGTCAAGATAATTTCCGCGCCGATGCAACGCTTCCTTCCGGCTGGTATCAAGTGGGCGGTTCAAGCTACAGCGGAAGCGGCTACGACCGCGGACACATGTGTCCTTCTGCCGATAGAACGCTGACCGTCGCCGATAATTCCGCAACATTTTTAATGACGAATATGATTCCGCAAGCTCCGAACAACAATCAAGGTCCGTGGGCAAGGTTTGAAGATTACTGTCGTTCCCTCGTTTCTACAGGAAATGAATTGTACATCTATTCAGGCAGTTACGGATCGCAGGGAACAATTGATGCAGGAAGAGTAAATGTTCCTACGCGCACGTGGAAAGTTGCCGTCGTTCTTCCCGAAGGAACAAATGACTTGAGCCGCGTTACAACTTCTACGCGCGTTATTGCTGTGGATATGCCGAACAACGATGCGCTTATCAGCCGCACAGCAGATTGGAAAACATTCCGCGTAAGCGTAGATGCAGTTGAAATCTCAACCGGTTATGATTTTCTTGGAAAAGTTTCGACATCAATTCAAGCTGTAATTGAAAGCACGGTTGACAACCAATAACTGAAGTTACGCAAAATTCGTAAGATGGAGTCCACCGTACCTAAAAGTACATTGAAACATTAAAATATTGTTACGTTTGTTAAGAAGGTGGACTCCATCTGCTTAACTTTTTTAGGTGTGTTTAAGCTTAGCGTAACTTCAACCAATAATATAAATTTTTATCAAACCTCACAGGTTTTCCGTCAGAGGCGGACAAGCAAAACCTGTGAGGTTTTTTGTTTTAAATAGAGATACAAAAAGTAACCACGCCAATTTGATGAATAACTGTATCCTTTCAGTAAAGCGAGAAAACCATTTTTGAAATTTTAGAGTAAATATTGCAATATGCGATATTGTATAAGATGAAAATCATTAATTATCAAATGAAACCACAAGACGTTGTAATATTGTTAAAAATAGCCGCATTAAATAATTCCGACTGGCAGCAAAAACCGCTGGCAGAAGCGCTATGTATGAGCCAGTCAGAAGTAAGTCAATCCGTAAAACGTTCGCAATATGCAGGTTTACTATTTGATAATGGTAAGCAAGTAATGAAATCAGCGTTACTCGAATTTTTACAATATGGTATTGCGTATGTTTTTTCCCAAAAACCGGGAGCGATTGTAAGAGGTATAGTAACCGCCCACTCAGCTTCCCCGCTTGATAAACTTATTGATAGCAGTGAAAACTATGTATGGTCTTTCGCGAAAGGTAATGTTCGCGGACATAGTATTGTTCCGCTCTATAGTTCCGTACCCGAAGCTGTTTTACAAGACCCAAAATTGCATGAAATGCTGGCGCTGGTTGATGCGTTAAGAATTGGTAAAGCCAGAGAAAGAGCTTTGGCAGTGGAGGAACTAAAAAAAAGATTGTAATGAATAACGCCCGCATCAATAGAGGAATCATAAAAAAAATTGCATCAGCTTTGGGTGAGTTGAATGAACGGGTAATTTATGTCGGCGGAGCTATCGTGGGCTTATACATTGATGATCCCGCAGCCGACGACGTACGCCCAACCAAAAATGTGGACATCAGCGTATCAGTTGCCACTATAGCAGAGTTGGAAAAAATACGAGAAGGACTGACAAAAAAAGGATTTATACAAACTGCCGAAGATGATGTAACGTGCCGCTTTCGCTATGAAGACGTGAAAGTGTATGTTATGAATACACGCGATATTGGATGGGCGCCTGCTAATCCTTGGTTTGCTCCGGGATTTGAAAATAGACTGCGCATAGAAATAGAAAATCAATATATCTTCATCATTCCGTTTCCATATTTTTTTAGCGACCAAATTTGCCGCCTATAACAGCAGAGGAAAGAATGAACCCAGAACCAGCCATGATTTTGAAGATATTATATATGTTCTGGATAATCGAACAGGCTTTGTAGAACAAATTATTGCATCAAATTCGGATGTAAAGAAATTTTTGAAAAGTGAATTTAAAAATATACTGCATGATAAATTAAAGCAAGAAGCTGTTGTAAGTAATTTGTTCTATGATAGCAGAGATGAACGGTACGCCATAATAATTGATACGTTAAAGCAAATTGTGAAAAGCATTTAACGATCAAAAACACTATAGCTCAAAGTATTGTCAAGATTAAAAAGCAACTACGCCTATCTAAAATTAATTACTGAAGTTACGCAAAATCAAAAAATGCTTCGACTCGGCACAAAAAATTACGGTCATCCTGGGTATAATACTCAAAATGTGTGGATAAATTATTTGCGAATAAGATAAAAGTA
>CAYXEE010000175.1:0-5625 GCA_964463935.1 uncultured Chitinophagaceae bacterium
GGATACCTTCTTTTCTTAAAGTTTCATCATACACATTGTCAATCAGCAAACGGTATTCCGGCGGAACAATTTTTTTCTTTTTTACGGGCATATTTTTTTTGTGTTGTTAAAAACCTAACTCGCGCGCCAATTCTGAAAGAGAAATAGTTCTTTGAGAATGGTCTGTTAAGTTTTTTAACACTGCAGAACCTGTATTTAGTTCCGTTTCGCCGATAACAAGCGAAAATTGAGCTTTTTGGCGGTCTGCTTCTTTCATTTGCGATTTTAGCGACCTGCCGAGAAGGTCAATTTCAGTTCCAATTCCATGCGCGCGGAGTTCCATTGCTTTTTTGAAAATCCATTCGCGCGATGTCTCATCGGCGGATGCAATAAACACAATTGGAGATGGATTTGGAATTACGGTTTGTTTCTTTTCTAAGATCATCATCAACCGTTCAATTCCTGCCGCAAAACCGACGCTTGGCGTTTGCTTTCCGCCGAGTTCTTTTACAAGAAGATCGTAGCGCCCGCCTCCTGCAAGCGCATCCTGCGAGCCGAGTTCGCCGCTGGTTATTTCAAATGCCGTTTTAGTATAATAATCCAATCCGCGCACCAAACGCCCATCAACAGTAAATGGAATTCCAATTGCAGTAAGCAATGATTTCACTTTTTCAAAATGTGCGGCGCATTCTTCATTAAGATAATCATAAATTAAAGGCATTGCCGCCGTTAATTCTTTGTCGCGTTCATCTTTAGAATCCAGCACGCGCATCGGATTCTGTTCTAATCGTTTTTGACTTTCCGGCGAAAGTTTATCTGCAATTTTTCGCAGTTCAGTTTTTAAAATTTCTTTGTAGCGCGGGCGGCATTCTTCATCGCCGACTGAATTTATCTTCAATTGAAAATTCGTAATTCCGAATTGTTTGTAAATTCCTACAGCGAGCGCAATAATTTCCACATCTGTTTCCGCAGTCGGCGAACCGGATGCTTCCGCGCCAAATTGGTGAAACTGACGAAGCCGTCCTGCTTGCGGTCGTTCCTGCCGGAACATAGGACCGATATAAAAAACTTTTGTTAACGGCTGTTCTTGTCCCAAATTATTTTGAATGTACGAACGCATCACCGATGCGGTTCCTTCGGGGCGAAGCGTAATACTTTCTTCGCTTCTATCAAGAAACGTGTACATTTCTTTGCCGACAATATCGGTCAACACGCCGATGCTTCGGGCGAACAGGGAAGTCTGTTCAAAAATCGGCGTGCGTATTTCTTTGTAGTTAAAGCGATGAAAGACATCGCGCAGAGTTTGTTCTACAAACTGCCAGCGCGGTGTTTCATTCGGTAAAATATCTTTTGTGCCTTTAATGGATTTATACATTGGACGGGCTGCGCAAATTCACGAGGGAAGAAAAAGAAAAAAGCGGCTTACGATTCAAAGTAAGTCGCTTCTTCGGTTTTAAAAATATCAATTATTTCTTTCGGCGTTTTCGCTTCAATAAGTTTTGAACGGAATTCTACTTTATTCATCAATCGCGAAATTCGGCTCAACAATTTTATATGCGGGCCCACCATACTGTCTTTGCCCACAAGAAGAAAAATTAAACGCACCGGCTGTTCATCAAGCGATTCGTAATCAATCGGTTCTTCGGTAATTGCAAACGCCGCAACAATATCTAATACTGCGTCTGTTTTTCCGTGCGGAATTGCAAAACCGTTGCCGACTCCGGTGGACATAATTTTTTCACGCTCAAAAATTGCCTCGCGTACTTTTTCAATATCTTGTACTTTTGGCGAATTATTTACGATGGCAATCATTTGACTGATTACTTCATCTTTTGATTTTCCCTTAAGATTGACGCGAACGACTGTTTCGTCAAGTATATCGCTGATTCTCATAGCTGTTGTTTTAAACTCCAAATACAGAAAAATGTTTTCAAATATACGAACTTCGCTCGTAAAAAAGAAACTGTTTGTATGAGCGAATTTTAATAGATTTTTTATTCTTTCCGCTCGCGCCATTCGGCAATTTTTTCGTCGTACTGCGTTATCAGCATTTCGGATAATTCTTTGTCTTTCGATTCTGCGTGAAGATGAAAATACGGCTTTGCTCTATCCGGCCACATAATTACATTTGTTGATTTTGTGTGGTCAAGAATCAACCGTACGCCGTCTATCAGCAGGCGCTCTTGATTTTCAGTCTCGCGCATTAAGTAGCGCATTACTTTTCCTTTTTTATCCCACGGACAGTACACCATTTTTTTGTTTATGTGTAAACGAGGAACTTGAGCGTCTAATTGTCCGAACCGTTTTCCTGCTGCTGCAAGCATTTCCAAAATTTTTGCCACGGAATACATTCCGTCGCTTGCAAATAAGAAATTAGAGAAAATAAATCCCCCTTTTGTACCGCCGATAAATTTTACCCCATCTTTCGATGCCGCTTCCATCAGCGCAAGATGGCTGTCCCGGGTTTTAATAACTTCAACCCCGAAATGGGCTGCAATTAAATCAATTTCACTGGAAGCGGTAATTGGTACGGCAATTTTCTTTGCTTCAGGATACGTTGTTAAGAAAAGATGCGTAACCAGCGTCAACAATCGGTCGTTATGAATAAGTTTTCCGTTTTCATCTACAACCAGAACTTTTTCCGCGCCGCCGTCAATTAAAAATCCCACATCATATTTTAGAGATGTAACAATATGTGAAAGCTGGTCAATTGCGGATAGGTATTCTTCTTTAGAGCGCGTAATTTTTTTTGCGTCGAGATACGCATTTTGCGAGAGAACTTGGCAGTTAAACGAACCAAGAATATTCGGGAAGATTGATGAAGCAACTCCGCTGGAATAATCAATAACAAGTTTAAATTTTTCTTTGCAAATCGCGTCTACATTCAGCGTGGATAAAAATTTCTGCGTATAACTTTCTTCTGCGCGTTCGGGGAATGTTACGCCGCCTACTTCATCCGCCTTTGCGCGCGGAAAATCTTCGCCGAAGAATAACCGCTCTAAAGATTTTGTTTTTCCCGTCGGCAGGTCGCGTCCATTTCCATCAAAGAAAATTATATCTGTAAGGTTTTTATCAAACGGAGATTTTCGCACATGAATTCCTCCGGCATATTTTGCAGCGCGTAATTCGTGCCGTAATATTGGAATGGAACTTGCGCGCAAATCGCCGACCTGAATGCCTGCCGACATTAAACCGGTCATAATAGAGCGGTTTATCATTCGAGAAACATTGTCGGCATCGCGGCTTGTTAATACTAATTTGCCTTTGCCTACCAACGCGCCGAACGCCGCGCCAAGTTTTGCTCCGAATTCAGGATTCATTTCTATATTCGAAAGCCCTGTTATGCGCGCGTCTGTAAATAATTCTTTCAGCCACTTGTCTTCCCACACAAGACTGCGCGTTAGAATTGCGCCGTCTTCGACTTCTTTTTCGGGCCACAATTTTATATTCGGCGCAAGGCGCGCTTCATTTCCAATTGTACATTTATCCGAAACAAAAACGTTATCGCTGATTATTGTTGAATGACCAATTGTTGTCCATTTTCCAATTACACAGGAAGAAAGTTCGGCATTCTTTCCAATTGTTACATCTCCCCAAATTACTGTGTTGCGAATTATTGCGCCTTCTTCAATTACCGTTCCGTTTCCAATTACGGATTTGAATATTTTTACATCTTTTCCAATTTTGCATTCTTTTCCAATAAGAATAGTTCCTTGAAGATTTTCCGGCGCAGTTTCAACAACGCTGTCTGTTCCGATAAACGCAGAACTGTATTTTTCTCCATCGGGAACAATTTTTACATTATCATCCAGCGCGTCAAGATGCGCTTCTTGGTATTCATTTAAGTTTCCAACATCGCGCCAGTAGCCGTCCGCAATATATCCATACAAACCTAAATCTTGTTCCAGCATTGCGGGGAAAAGATTTTTGCTGAAATCAAATTCTTTTTTATACGGAATCATTTGCAGAACTTCCGGCTCAATAATATAAATTCCGGTGTTAATTGTATCGCTGAATACTTCGCCCCACGTCGGTTTTTCTAAAAAGCGGGTAATTTTTCCGTCGCTGTTTGTCATTACAACGCCGAACGCGAGCGGATTTTTAGAATGCGTAAGCACCAGCGTTGCTTTTGCTTTTTTCTTTTCATGAAATTCAATTGCTTTTGCTAAATCAAAATCAGTCAGCACGTCTCCGCTGATAATGATAAAACGTTCGTCCAAAAAATCTGCGGCATTGCGAACGCTTCCAGCAGTACCGTAATCTGCTTCAGCTTTTCTGTACTGCATTGAAACGCCGAACTTAGAACCATCGCCGAAATAATCGGTGATAATTTCCGGCTGATAAAAAAGTGTGGAAACAATATTTTTTATTCCGAATTTTTTAAGCAGCTCAACAATATGCTGCATCATCGGTTTGTTCATCATTGGAACCATTGGTTTCGGAATATTACAGGTGAGCGGTCGGAGACGAGTTCCAAATCCGCCGGACATTATGACTGCTTTCATGGCTATTTCTGCGGTTGGTGAATAAATAGTTCAGTTATTGTAAATAGTGTAAACAAAAATTGATTTGGTAGCAACGGAAAAAAGGAATTTCTGTCATAATTTATTCTTTTCATTAGCGCTAAAATGATGAAAACTTTATTGACTTTGCGCGTTAGATTGGGTAAATTTACACAATTTTCGCTAAATGTTAGCGGCAATAATTACTTAATTTCGGCATAATGAAAGAAACCGCCAAATTTAACAGAACAATTGTTGAAGGTGTGCTTCTTGGCTGCGCAGGAATTATTGTAATTATTACAGGTATTGTAAGCAAGGTGCCAGCAACCACTTTTTTTGCAATTGGTGTTGGCGTTTTTATTTTCTATGCGGCGGCGATTATTGCTCGCAAAGAAAAGCCGGCTGCATTAAACGAAGAAATAGAATTCAACGAAGAAGAGAAATTCTACTCATCTTCTCGAAGCGAACAAGACGATTATTTTGAAGAAGTACTTCCGGTTGAAAATTCTGCACAAAAAACATTTGCGCAAAATTTTCAACCGGCGCCAGCAACGAATGGTAATACGGTGACAATACAACAATCTGAACGGCAATCAGCAGCGGAATCAAAAGACGATTTCAATAATATCGTATTGAACGTTTTGCAAATTATTAAAGAAGTTACATTTGCGCACACGGTTGCTTTTTTTTGGGCAAATCATGAACAAAATATTTTAATTGCCGAAACAAAAGTTACGGACAGCAATTCGTTTCTAAGCGAACGAAAAATTTCTATTGCAAGCGATATCGTCAGTCAGATTGCGTTAACCGGCGAACCGAAAATATTGAATCAAATTACATCCGATTCGGAAAAAGAAATTGTACGGTATTACACAAGTTTGCAGGATGTAAAATCATTTATCGGCGCGCCTATTTTTTATTCCGAGCGGAAAACAAACGATCTGCCGGTCGGGGTAATTGCGGTTGACAGTAAAGCAGAAGATGCATTCGGCGAAGAAACATACGCGCAGTTAACGCATTTTGCAAATTTACTTTCATCGCTGCTTGCAAGCTATACGGAAAAATTTGATTTGCAAAATGATGCAATGCTTCTACATTCTCTTTCGGAATTACGAAAAAGAATTTCCGGTAATGTTTCTGCAGC
>CAYXEE010000176.1:0-1413 GCA_964463935.1 uncultured Chitinophagaceae bacterium
CGCCTCCCGAAGGTCCCGAAGGGATCCCTTAGGGAGATACCTTTGGTAGAAGGATGACCTTAGAAACTTAAGCGTGCCTCTCTCAGCATGACCATCTGCGTAACTTCAGTTAGTTAAAAATAATTCGTGTTATTAAATATAACATTTTGCGAAAGTTTTCCAAAAATGAAGGGCAGAAAGTTGTAATTGAATTATTTTCAACTTTGAACTTTAGCAAATAGCTTGTATATTTAGCCGTTAATTATTCAATAATCACTTTAATCTCGGCATGTTTTGCTATGACGTTTGAACAAGGTGTCTTCTATTTCTTAGCCGCTGTTACTGTAGTTTCTGCAGTAATGATGCTTTTACAGAGAAATCCCGTAAACAGCGCGCTCTATTTAATTCTCAATTTCTTCTGCCTCGGCGGATTATATCTTACATTAAATGCGCAATTTATTGCAATGGTGCATATTATTGTATATGCCGGCGCAATTATGGTGCTGTTTCTTTTTGTCATTATGCTGCTGAGTCTTGGCGATGACAAGCGTTTACGCGAGCATATTGGAATTCGGATGTATTTTGGAGTTGCATTCAGTATTGCATTCTTGGTAGAAATGTTATACATCTTTGGACTTGGCAATATTAAAAATATAAATCAACTTTCTCCCGCATCAATAGAAATTGGGACTGTTGAATATATTGGAAAAGTTCTCTTCACAAAATTTTTATTTCCGTTTGAAATTACATCCTTATTACTGCTCGGCGCAATTATCGGCGCGGTACTTTTAGCCAAAAAGAAATTAGAACAATAAATTATGATTCCACTTTCACACTATTTGCTGCTTTCTGCATTTATGTTTACCGTTGGCGTTGCCGGAGTAATTATTCGCCGTAACGCGATTGTTGTTTTTATGTGTATTGAATTGATGTTGAATGCGGTAAATCTAACGCTTGTTGCATTTTCATCTTTTCTTGGCGATGCAACCGGACAAATGCTTGTATTTTTTGTTATGGTGGTTGCGGCGGCAGAAGCTGCAGTCGGATTGGCTATCATTATTGCATTATTTAGAAATAAACAAACTGTTAATATTGACGAAATCAATATCTTAAAATGGTAAGTATGTATTCTCTTGCTCCTCTTATTGTCCTTTTCCCGCTTGTTGGTTTTCTCATTAACGGATTTTTTGGGCGGTTAATTAAAAATGAAAAAATAGTCGGAAGTATTGGAACGGCAGCTGTGTTTTCTTCTTTTGTTGTTGCCGTTTTAATTTTTGTTGAGATGCTTGGTTTTCCTGCTGAAGAACGAAAACACATTGTTACAGTATTCCAATGGATTTCTGCCGGCTCATTGAACATTAATGTTGCGTATCAAGTTGATCAGCTTTCAATTTTAATGACGTTGATTGTAACCGGCGTTGGAAGTTTAATTCA
>CAYXEE010000176.1:1423-5624 GCA_964463935.1 uncultured Chitinophagaceae bacterium
GATCCATTTGTATTCAATCGGCTATATGCATAGCGATGCGGGATTCTGGCGATTCTTTACATATTTGAATCTCTTTATTTTTGCAATGCTCAATCTTGTGTTGGCAGATAATTATCTTCTTATGTTTCTTGGATGGGAAGGCGTTGGTCTTTGCTCGTATCTGCTTATCGGCTTTTGGTACGATAGAAATTTTGAAAAAGGAACAACGGGCGATGCGGCAAAGAAAGCATTCATCATAAATAGAATCGGCGATTTCGGATTTCTTCTTGGAATGTTTTTAATCTTCAACACTTTTGGTTCTTTAAATTACGATTCCGTTTTTGCTCAAGCGGCCGGTTTTTCTCGCGGTGATTCTATAATTATGTGGATCACATTATTTATGTTTATTGGCGCAACAGGAAAATCTGCACAGATTCCGCTTTATGTTTGGCTTCCGGATGCAATGGCGGGTCCGACTCCGGTTTCTGCGCTCATTCACGCGGCAACAATGGTAACGGCTGGAATTTATATGGTAGCGCGAAGTTCAATTCTATTTGCGCTCGCTCCTACCACAATGGAAGTTGTTGCAATCATCGGTTTGTTCACAGCATTCTTTGCCGGCACAATCGGGCTTGTGCAAAATGATATTAAAAAAGTTTTGGCGTATTCAACCATTAGTCAATTAGGATACATGTTCCTCGGCTGCGGAGTCGGCGCATTTTCTGCAGGATTGTTTCATGTTATGACGCACGCATTTTTCAAAGCGTTGTTGTTTCTTGGTTCCGGCGCAGTAATTCACGCAATGCACGAAGAGCAAGATATTCAAAAAATGGGCGGACTGAAAAATTATATGCCGATGACCTTTAAAACTTTTGCAGTCGGCGCATTTGCAATTTCAGGTTTTCCGTTATTGTCGGGTTTCTTTAGTAAAGATGAAATTCTTTGGAAAACTTTTGCGGATGGCGCGCCGTGGATGTGGGTGATTGCGGCTCTTGCAGCGGGAGTTACTGCGTTTTACATGTTTAGACTTGTTGCTTTAACTTTTCTTGGCAAAGAACGGTTCAACACCAAAGGCAGTTCCGATCATCATCACGTACATCCTCACGAAGCGCCGCCGACAATGTTATATCCGCTGATTATTCTTGCAATTCTTTCAATAATCGGCGGTTACGTTGGAATTCCGCATGTGCTTGGCGGTCATAATTATTTTGAAGAATTTTTAGAACCAATTTTCGCTCCTGCAAATGCAAAATTATTACTGCCTGTTCACGATTCTGCTGCGTTGGAGCTTGGATTGATGGCGGTTTCCGTTGCCATTGGACTATTGGGAATGTATGCGGGATGGAAAATTTTTACAGCAAAAAAAGAAATTGCAGACAACACGGCAAAAAGATTTTCAGGTTTGCATAAACTTTTATGGAATAAATATTTTGTTGATGAAACATACGATGCAATTGTTGTTAATCCAATTAAACAAACTTCCGAAAAGTTTCTCTGGAAAATTTTTGATGTTAAAATTATTGATAACACTTTGAATCTCAGCGCGCGCGCAGTTGAATATACTGCAAGTCAATTTAGAAAATTGCAAAACGGCGTTGTGCAGAATTACGCGGTAGTTTTTGTCGCCGGTATTTTATTTATCATCGGCTGGCTGATGATTCGATAATTTGTAATAGACGGTATTTCAATGGATCATATTCTTTCTTTTGTTCTTTTTTCACCGCTTGTCGGAATTCTTGTACTTCTATTTATCAACAAAGAAAAACAGAGTTTGATAAAAAGTATCGGAATTGCAACATCGTTTGTTACGTTTACGCTTTCGCTTTTTGTCTATTTTGGATTTGACAGCGCAAATTCGTCGCTCCAATTTGTTGAGCAATATCCATGGATTCCGGGAATTGATATTTCCTATTTTATAGGTATTGATGGACTCTCAATTCTTCTTGTTGTGTTAACAACGTTTCTTACACCGCTCGCTCTTATCGCTTCGTGGGAATCAATTAAAGACCGCCTAAAAGAATATGTTTCATTTATGCTTCTGCTTGAAGTTGGAATGATCGGCGTTTTTGTTTCGTTTGATCTTTTCTTGTTCTATGTTTTCTGGGAAGCAATGCTGATTCCGATGTATTTCATTATAGGAATTTGGGGAGGGAAAGAACGAATTTACGCCGCTGTAAAGTTTTTTATTTATACAATGGCAGGTTCGTTGTTAATGTTGATTGCAATTCTGTGGCTTGCGTACTACGCATCTTTACAGCCCGGAGGAATGTTTACAACGAATTTGCAAAAATTATATTTAATTGCTCCTTCAATTCCGATGAACATTCAATTGTGGATGTTTGCCGCATTTGCGCTTTCATTTGCAATTAAAGTTCCGTTGTTTCCGCTGCACACGTGGCTTCCGGACGCGCATGTGCAAGCGCCGACCGCAGGTTCGGTAATTCTTGCCGGCGTTCTTTTGAAGATGGGAACATACGGTTTAATTCGTTTTAGTCTGCCGTTGTTTCCAAATGCTGCATTATCATTCACGCCGCTGCTTGCTACGCTTTCGGTGATTGGAATAATTTACGGCGCGTTGGTTGCAATGGTTCAAACAGATGTGAAAAAACTTGTTGCATATTCTTCGGTCAGTCACTTAGGTTTTGTTGTTCTTGGAATTTTTTCTATGACTGAAGAAGGAATGCAAGGCGCTATCATTCAAATGATCAATCACGGACTTTCTACCGGCGCTCTCTTCTTGCTTGTCGGAATGATTTACGATAGAAGACATACGCGGGAAATATCGCAATTCGGCGGATTAGCGAAAGTAATGCCGGTATTTTCTACGATGTTCATGATTGTAACATTTTCATCAATCGGGCTTCCGGGTTTAAATGGATTTGTCGGAGAGTTCTTAATTTTGCTTGGTTCGTTCAACAGTGTTTTTCTTGGCTCGTATCTTTATGCGGCATTTGCTGCAATAGGAGTAATTTTTTCTGCGGTCTATATGTTGTGGATGTGTCAGCGCGTATTTTTCGGAAAAATTACGCATGAAGAAAATCGTTCGCTGTTAGATTTAACGAAACGAGAAATTGCAGTTATTGTTCCCGTAATTATTTTCATTGTTTGGATAGGCGTTTATCCATCAACATTTTTAAAATCATCGGAAACGGTATCGAAACAAGTTGTTACGCAAATGAAAAATGTAAAAAGCGGGGCAGTTGTACAAACAGGAGTTGGAATAAAATAATTTTTAGTTACGAATAGCGCTTATGGAATTTTTCTCTCAAACAAATATTGTATCAGATTTAATCGGAGCATCGCCGATTCTTGCGCTCAGCGCATTTTCTTTGCTGGCTATTTTAGTAAACGCATTTTTGAAAAATTCGCACAAGCCGGTGTTCTTCATCGGTCTTACGGGAATAATTCTCAGCATGGTTTTTTCCGCTTATCTTTTTTCAAAAAATGAAACCGCATTTTCCGATATGATTCTTGTCGGCGGCTTTGCAAGTTTATTTCAAATGCTGTTTTTGCTGATAACGCTGATTTCTATGACGCTTGCAATTCCCTATCTCGATAAACTGCAATATCATTACGGCGAATATTATGTGCTGGTAATGCTTTCTTGCGTTGGTATGATGATTATGGGTTCGTCTTCAGATTTAATTACGATATTTCTCGGACTTGAAATTATGTCCGTCTGTTTTTACGTGCTTGCCGGATATTTCCGCACAAAATTAAGTTCAAATGAATCTGCGTTGAAATATTTACTTCTCGGCTCGTTTGCTACAGGATTTTTATTATACGGAATCGCGCTTATCTACGGAACAACAGGAACGACAAATCTACTTCGCATTGCAACAATGTACCCGCAAGTTTTTTATGAGCCGCTCCATCTTATCGGATTTGGTTTGCTGTTAATCGGATTAGGATTTAAGATTGCCGCTGTTCCATTTCACATGTGGGCGCCGGATGTGTATGAAGGAGCGCCGACTTCCGTTACGGCGTTAATGTCAACGGGAGGGAAAGCCGCAGCATTTTCTTCGTTAATACTAGCATTTTCAATTCCAATGACGGTGCGCGATCCGCAATTGATTCTTATTGTTTCGGTTCTTGCCGCCGCTTCAATGATTATCGGAAATTGGCTGGGACTTGTGCAAACAAATTTGAAACGAATGCTGGCGTATTCAAGCATTGCTCATGCCGGTTATATGCTTATAGGAATTGCATCGAATACAACAAT
>CAYXEE010000177.1:0-5571 GCA_964463935.1 uncultured Chitinophagaceae bacterium
ATTTTGGCGTATCGGAAACTCCGCTGCCAACAGAAAATGTTTCAATGTAAAGCTCTGGAATGGAAAATGAATGATGCGATGAAAGCATTTCAAACGCGCGCATTACGCCGCGTATTTTCGGCTCTCGCTTGGTTGCAATATTAATTATCATTTTTATATTAAAAATGCCGCCGCAGATGTTTAGAAAAAATCTATTTTTTCAATTTTTCTAACTTCGGAGGAGTTGGAAAAATTTTTTCAAATTTTATGCTTTTAATTTTTTCATCAACCGAAACAAAAATTATTTCGGCATTGCCGTCGGCAAATTCCGAAATCACCTGCCTGCACGCGCCGCACGGCGTAAGAAATGCTTTTTCATCGGATGTAACCGCTACGGCAACAATTTTTCTTTTTCCGGCATGCGCCGCTTGAAATATTGCATTGCGTTCCGCACAAATCGCCAGCCCATACGATGCGTTTTCTACATTGCACCCTTCAAAAATTGTTCCGTCATCTGTAAGTACCGCCGCGCCAACGCGGAATTTTGAATACGGCGAGTATGATGTCTGTTTTGCTTTTACCGCTCGCGCAATAAGTTCTTTGCGGATTTTGCTGTTCATTCATTCTCCAAATTATGAATATGATGTTACCTGCTTACGTAAAGATTACGCAAATACTCCCAAGAATACAAGCCCGTTGCATGCCCATCTCCCCACGTTATTTGTATGGCATAACTTCCAACAGGAACAATGGATTTCAATTCATAATGTCCGGGAAGTTTCGGCTGAACTACCGGCAGAATTTGATGCATTAAAATTGTTTCTCCTTTGCATCCTGCGCAGGGGCATTCATCGCGTAATTGTTGAATGGTAATTGGCGTTACTGCGCCGTCATCCCACGTAAACGTAATTGTTTCTGTATCTGTCTGTTTAATTGAAATTGGTTTCATAATAATTTCTAAAAAAATTTTACGTTCAATTATACCGCTTTCTCGGCTCATCTACAAATGTATAAAGAACAAAAAATCCGGAAATTGCAAGCAGCGTTGTAATTAAAAAAATAATCGAATAACCGTACGAAGGAACCAGCAAACCAAATAACACGCCAACAAAAACTGATGGAGCGGTGAGCGTATTTAAAATTCCCACATACAGCGGACGTTCGCTTTCACTGCACATTTCTGCAACAAACGGCAGACGAGAAATTCCCAAAATTTGTAAATGAAACGCCATTAACACAAACACCAAGCTGTACAAACTTACATCCGGCACAATAAGCGCAAGCAGACTTGAAAGCGCAGATGAGATTGCAAAGAAGAGCAAATTCACTTTGTGCCCGAATGTATCTGCAAGATAACCGAAAACTACATTTCCGATAATATTTCCAATCATTACAAATACGGTAAATGTTCCGGCATACGATGCAGAAAGATGAAATTTCTCTATCGCATGCACGGAAAAAAACGCTACGCCGGATGTTGACATAAGCAATAATGCATCCGTAACAACATAATTCCGATAATTTTTATTCTGTCGTAAAAGTTTTTTGGCTTCTTCAATTACGTTAAAACTTTTCGGCGGCTCGCTCGCAATTTCGTTAACGGAAATTTCCTCTATTCTCGCAAGCGACCAAAATGAAACCATTGTAAACAAACATGCCGCAAAAAACAACAGCGCAAAGTTAAAAGGAAAATAAAATGATTTTATGATAACGCTGACGCAGTATCCGCTTGCAATTCCGAGCAATGCGCCAATAAGCTGACGAACGCCCATTAATCTTCCTCTCAATTTTACGGGGACTGTTTTTGTAAAAACTTGAAACCACGGAAGTCCGCCAAAGCTGCCGAACACTGCCGTTAGAGAAAGGAGAAAAAGAAAAATAGGAACGGCAAGTCGCGTAGAAATATTTCCGATAAGAAGCAGCGCGGCAATTCCTGAAACAAGAAAAAAGAAACGATGAAGAAATCCGTACAGCGCCATTGCCGGTTTAAATGCTGCCTGCGGTTTAAAAAAATGAAGCATAAACGCCATCGGAATATTGACGCCGATTGTCCACAACACAGGAACAGCTCCGATTGCAACAGCATTTGCGCCGAGTTCTTTTAAGAAAACGGGATAAATTGTTTGTATCGCTACAAATGAAATTCCAAACACATAAATTGCTCCGTCGCCGATATGCAAACGGATATTTCTGCGGAGAATTCTTTTATGCTCAGCAGATAAATGCGATGGAATTGGTAAAATTTTTTCTAACATAGGCGGCTTAAAGATACAGCTACTTTTTTGAACATCCAAAAGGATGAGTTGAATTTCACTTTTTTTCTATCTTTTACATTACTATTTTTTTCCGTATTTTAACACGAAAATTATGACAAAAGAAAACAGTACAATATCGAATAGACGCGCGCTGCGGGAATTTGTGATGAAGGCATTATATGCATCAGAAATTGCTAAAGACCCGCCGCAGCATATTATTGATACAATTTTTGAAAACCTGAAAAAGAACCAAGCAGATTATGACTTTGCTGTTACGTTGTTTCTAAAAACGCTTCAACATCAAATTGAATTTGACAAGCTGATTAAAACGCGCACCGAACATTGGGATTTTTATCGTATCGCGCTGCTCGATAAAATAATTTTACGAATTGCAGTCTGCGAATTACTGAACTTCAACGATATTCCTCCGAAAGTTACCATTAACGAAGCGATTGAAATTGCAAAACTATACAGCACGGATAACAGCGGAACATTTATTAACGGCGTGCTTGATTCTATTTTGGCGGAGTTGAAAAAAAACGGCAAATTAGAAAAAACCGGACGCGGAGCGATGGACGGAAATTCAAGAAAATCAAAATAACAATGCAAGAACGCTGAAAAACTTATTTTGATATTCGCGCGCGCAACGTTGCGCAATTCTCTTCTTTAACAACAATAGAACGAATGACGAACGAAAAAGAAATTTCAAAATTCCAAATTTTTGTTTGGACGCTGTTTGATTTTGCAAATACATCTTTTTCTGTTATTGTTGTTGCAGTCGGCTACTCGTTATATTTTAAGGAAATTGTTGCCGGCGGAAGCGGACGCGGCGATTTATTGTGGGGAATCGCCGTCAGTATTTCAATGCTTCTTACCGCAATTATTGCGCCTGTTCTCGGCGCGGCGGCGGATTTTTCAAGCCGTAGAAAAAGATTTTTGTTCGGCTTTACAGTTGTAAGTATAATTTGCACTGCGTTGTTATATTTTGTTGATGCCGGAATGATTGTTATTGGAATGTTTTTATTCATTCTTGCAAACATTGGTTTTGAAGGCGGACTTGTTTTTTACGACGCATTTCTTCCCAACATTACATCCGAACGAAGTTACGGACGAGTTTCCGGTTACGGTTTTGCAATGGGATATGTCGGTTCGCTCACAACGCTGCTGATTGCAATGCCGCTGTATGCAGACGGATTTTCGGCGCATAATCTTTCGAATGTAAAATTCAGTTTTCTAATTGCCGCCGGAATATTTTTTGTTTTTTCAATTCCGCTCTTTGTTTTCTTCCGCGACCACAAAATTCATTTTGAAAAAAAGCAGTCGTATATTAACGCAGGAATCCGGCGCGTCAGCGATACAATTCATCATTTAAAATCATATAAAAATGTTGCGCGGTTTTTACTTGCATATTTTATTTACAATGACGGAATTTTAACCGTAATTTCATTTGCATCATTATTTGCAACACAAACGTTAAATTTTTCACTGCAAGAAGTGATTTTCCTTTTTGCTGTTGTACAGGCGTCGGGAATTATCGGCTCGCTCTTTTTCGGAATTGTTACGGATAAAATTGGTCCCAAGAAAACCATCAACATCAATTTAGTACTTTGGATGCTTGTTGTTGCTGCAGCGTATTTCGTTGAATCGAAAACGTCGTTTTTTATTATTGGAATCATTGCCGGAAGTTCTATGGGCGCGTCTCAGGCGGCAAGCCGAAGTTTAATGGCGCGGTTAACGCCAAAAGAACGAGAGGCGGAATTTTTCGGATTTTTTGACGGATTGATGGGAAAAGCATCGGCAGTAGTTGGAACATTATTATTCGGATTGATTTCGTATATTACAAGCAGTCAGCGGCTTTCCGTTCTATCGGTCGGAATATTTTTTATCGCCGGCTTTATACTTTTACAGCGCGTTGATGATAAAATATCCGCGCGCTAAGCGTAAACTTTGGAGCGCATAATGAAAGAAATATTTTTTTTACTTACTGCGGCGGCAGGCTTGTTAATTTCAGCAGAGAAAAAAACTTCTACTGAAAACGAACATGTAACGCTTGAAATGAAATTTCCTGAAAAAATTTCATTACAATCCAAGGGAGCAATTTCATTTCTCTTTACGCCGGCGGAAGGAATTCACATCAATACCGATCCTGAATTTGAATTGATTCTTGAAAAAAATGGACCGTTTGAAATTTCAGGAAAACCGAAATACAAAAAAAATAAGGGCGGATATCTTGCAACCGCAAAACCGATTGAATTTTTTGTAAAAGCTAAAGCCGGAGCTTCGGCTGGAAAACAGACGTTGAAAGGAAAATTGAATTATTTTTACTGTTCAGATAAAGACGGCTGGTGCAATCGCTTTACCGAAAAAATTGAAATTACAATAGACGTTGTGCGATGAAAAAAATTTTCTTTTTTTCCGATGTTCACTTTGGACTGCAAGATAAAGAGAGCGAAAAAGAAAAAGAGCGCCGGGTTCTTTCATTTCTTTCGCATGTAGAACAAGAAGGCGAACAGTTATTTATTCTGGGCGATTTGTTTGATTATTGGTTTGAGTATAAATACGTAATTCCGCGCGGCTATCACCATATTCTTTCAAAACTCGGAACAATGGTTGAACATGGAATTGCAATTCATTACGTTGCAGGAAATCACGATTTTTGGTTAAAAGATTTTTTCCCGTACGATTTGAACATTCCTGTCTATAAAGATCCGTTTGAAATGATGTTGCTCGGAAAAAGATTTTATTTCCATCACGGCGACGGCTTGGCTTTAAATGATACAGGGTACAGAATTTTAAGAAAAATTTTGCGCAGTAAAATAAATATTTTTCTCTTCTCGCTTCTTCACCCAAGTATTACAGCGCCGCTTGCAAGCGGTTCTTCCAAAACAAGCAGAGCATATACCGGAAATAAAGATTACGGCGAAACAGATGGAATGAAATTATTTGCCGAACGAAAAATTAACGAAGGTTTTGATTTTGTTATTATGGGACACCGCCATGTTCCTTCGTTTACAAAAATAAATTCAGGAATTTATGTCAATCTCGGCGATTGGATGGATGACAATACATACGCCGAATTTGACGGAAACACAATGGAATTAAAAATCTGGAAATAATTGAAATTTTATGGCAGAGAACGAAAAAAAGAAACCCCGATACAGCTCCGATGAAATGAAACGATATTTTAATGATCCGCAATATCGTGCAGAATTGATGAAGCGCGGAAAAGGATTTTACAAAAAACATCGCTGGTATTTTCTCGGCAGTTTTTTTGTTGTGCTTATCCTTTTTGGCGTGTATGCCGCGTATGTAATGTCGGGACTTCCTTCCTTAGAAG
>CAYXEE010000178.1:0-5552 GCA_964463935.1 uncultured Chitinophagaceae bacterium
AATTTATTTCGTTAATCCGGCCATTGTTCTTACAAGATCAACAACGCGGCACGAATATCCCCATTCGTTGTCGTACCATGAAACAATTTTAAAGAATCTTTTTTCGCCTTTCAAATTATTTTGAAGCGTTGCAAGCGAATCGTAAATGGAAGAACGATCATCGTGAATAAAATCCGTTGAAACAACTTCTTCATCCGAATAACCGAGAATTCCATTAAGGTACGTTTCGGATGCTTTTTTCATCAAAGCATCAATTTCTTCAATGGAAGTATCGCGCGCTGCACGGAAAGTAAGATCAACGACCGAAACATTGGCAGTCGGAACGCGGAACGACATTCCGGTCAACTTTCCTTTTGTTTGCGGAAGAACTTCGCCGACTGCTTTTGCTGCACCGGTTGTTGAAGGAATAATATTTATCGCCGCTGCGCGTCCGCCGCGCCAATCTTTTTTCGATGGACCATCAACTGTTTTTTGTGTTGCAGTGTAAGAGTGAATTGTTGTCATCAAACCGGTTTCAATTCCAATTCCTTCTTTCAAAAGAATGTGAACAACGGGAGCTAAACAATTTGTGGTGCAAGAAGCGTTAGAAACTATGGCATGCTTTTCAGCATCATATTCGTTATCGTTCACCCCCATAACAATTGTTTTTACTTCGCCTTTCCCGGGAGCCGAAATAAGAACTTTTTTCGCGCCTGCAGCAAGATGTCCTTTTGCTTTTTCGGAATCGGTAAACAATCCGGTAGATTCGATAACAATTTCAACGCCGAGTTCTTTCCACGGCAATTGCGACGGATCTTTTTGCGCCAATACGCATTTAATTTTATGCCCGTTCACTACCAAAACATCATCAGTTTCAAGCGAAGGATTGCTCTTTTCGCTGCTTACTGTGCCATTAAATCTGCCATGAACAGAATCATATTTTGTTTGATATGCAAAATATTCTGCATCAGTGCTAACATCTACAACTGCAACAACATCAATTTCTTTACCCAAAACGCCTTTATCAGCCATTGCGCCGATAACTTGACGACCGATACGACCAAAACCATTTATACCTACTTTTATAGCCATTGAATTTCCTCCAATTCGGAATATTTTTTCAAATTTATTGTTAATGCAAATGTAAGGTACCAAGAAATTTGGGCATTTGCAAATTACACAAATTCGCAAATATTAAAAAAGAAGATTGAAACTCAGAACTAAATCTGTTACCTTTGTTTTGCAATGAATCTATTTTTACCATTTAAAAAATCTCAACTCAAACCAACGTGGAATTTTTCCGTTGAAAATATTCTTTGGCAAATTCGCTTCGGAGAAAAAATAATTCTCGGAGAAGATAGAAACACGGAAAACCGCGAAGTTCAATTTTTTTGTATTAACGAATCCGACGGAAAAATTTTGTGGAAAGGAAATACTTTCGGCGAGCAGTGGTGGATTGGAATTGAAGCAATTTACAACAATCTAATTTTTTTTCACAGTTTTAAAAAGCCGGATATGCCGGAGCACAAAAAAATTATCTGTGCAGATTCTGTAACAGGAATTGAATTGTGGAGAAATAACGATGTCGCTTTTTATTCTGTAAGCGAACATTTTGTGATTGCTTACAAAGATTTATTTGAGCGAAGAATTTATTACAAATTAAACATAACCGACGGCAGCGTTATTGAAGAATTACAGAACGAACCAAACGAACAACACATCGAAGATATTTCGCAATTTTTATTTCCACTTCTGCTTTCAAATCATTCAAGCGATTATCAAATTGTAACACAAACAGCCGGTAAAATTTTTTCTGAATTTACAAACACCACTCATTGCGAATACATTCTATACAATAATTATTTAGCAATGAACATTTACACTGCAGAAGCAGACCGGCAGTTAAAAAACAGATTTTTTATTTTCAACACTGAAACAAAAAAACAAATATTTTCAGAAATTTTAAATCGTCAAACGCCGTACCCGACGCCTGATTCATTTTTTATACGAAATTCAAAACTCTATTTCATTGTGGAACGAAAAACACTCGTTGCCATTCAGCTATAAAAGGGAGAAACAATGAACGTAATCTTTCCAATCTTTTTACTCGCATCGCTCGCTTTTTTCGGTTTCAGCGTAAAGCGATTATTGGCAACGCTGCAAATAGGCAAACCGGAAAATCGTTTTGATAATATTCCACAAAGGTTGGAAAAAACTTTTTTCATAGCGTTTTTACAATCTAAATTACTGCGGGAACCGATTGCCGGTATTTTACATATTGCAATCTTTTGGGGGTTTCTCTCTCTTTCAATTCTTGTAGTTGAAACAATTATCGAAGGATTCATCGGACATTTTTCATTTTCGTTTCTTGGTTCAGCGTACAAAGTAATTACTTTTTCACAAGAAATTTTCTGCGCGCTTGTTGTAATTGCAATTTTCATTTCATTGTGGCGCAGGTTTATTACAAAAGTAAAGCGGCTGCAAGTTGATGCGCATGGAAGCAAAGATGCCGCGCTTATTCTTTGTTGGATTTTTTTTATTGTAACATCAACGCTATTTCAAAACGGAACGCGCATTGCTTTAGGAATGTACGAGGCAGGATTGCAATTCCCGATTTCAACGATATTGTCTTCGCTTTTTACATATTCTTCCACAGCATTTTATGCGGAAAAATTTTTCTGGTGGATTCATATCGGACTTGTTCTTGCTTTCTTAAATTATTTGCCGTATTCAAAACATTTGCATGTTATTACCTCAATACCAAACGTATTTTTTACATCGCTAAAACCAAAAGGGACTTTAACTCCAATAAACTTACAAGATGAAACGCTGACAAAATTCGGCGTTACAGATATTGAAGACTTAACGTGGAAACAATTATTAGACGGCTACACTTGCACAGAATGCGGACGATGCGAATCTGTTTGTCCGGCAAATCTTACCGGCAAGCCGCTTTCGCCGCGAAAAATTATTGTTGATACGCGCCGTCGCACTTCGGAAAAATCTCCGTTAATACTTTCAAAAACATTGGAATCAAATCAAGAAATCGCTTCACACACTCTGCTCGATAATTTTATTACAGAAGATGAATTATGGTCTTGCACTACATGTATGGCATGCGTTAACGAATGCCCTGTAATGATTGAACATGTTGATGAGATTGTAGATTTACGGCGCGGACTTGTGCTGAACGAATCGCGCTTTCCTCCCGAATTAAAAACTGTGTTCGATAATCTGGAACGGAATTTTACTCCGTGGGGATTTTCGCATTCAACGCGGGCAGATTGGGCTGAAGGATTAGATATTCCCCAAATGTCCCAAATCGGCGACGCAAAAAATGTAGATGTTTTGTTTTGGGTTGGCTGCGCCGGTTCGTACGATGCGAGATATAAAAAAGTTTCTGTTGCCTTTTCAAAATTAATGAAGCACGCCGGAATTTCGTTTGCTATACTGGGAACAGAAGAAAAATGCAACGGCGACGCTGCGCGCAGAATGGGAAATGAATATCTTGCGCAAACAATGATGACGGAAAATATTGAAACGCTGAATCGCTACAATGTTAAAAAAATTGTTGCAACGTGTCCGCATTGTTTTCATTCGCTAAAAAAAGAATATCCGCAGTTCGGCGGCAATTTTGAAGTTGTTCACCATACTGATTTTCTTAACCAGCTTGTTGAAGATGGAAAACTGGGCGTTTCGCGCCAGAAAAAATCTTCTTCAACAATCACCTTTCATGATTCTTGTTATCTTGCGCGGTATAATGATGTTGTAGATTCGCCGCGCAAAACTTTAGAAGCAACGGGCGCACAGCTTGTTGAAATGCCGCGTTCAAAAGATAGAGGTTTATGCTGCGGCGCAGGCGGCGGAAGAATGTGGATGGAAGAGACAATCGGCAAACGAATAAATATTGAACGGACTGAAGAAGCTCTTTCTACCGGCGCATCAACAATCGCCTCCGCGTGTCCATTTTGTTTAACAATGATGAATGACGGCGTTAAAGCCAAAGAAGCTGCGGAAAATGTTGAAGTAAAAGATATTGCAGAAATATTATTAAATGCCATAGAAAAATAATTGCCATTATATTATGTCTGAAACAAATTCAATAAACAATAAATTGGAATCTGCAGAGCAGAGATTGCTCTGGTTTCAAGAATACGAAAAAGTAAAAAAAGTTCCGTTAGTTTGTAAAAAATTCGGCATCAGCAGAAAAACTTTTTATAAGTGGTTCCGAATTTACAATAAAGCAGGACAAAAACTTGAAAGTCTTGCAGACCGTTCGCGCAGACCAAAAACAAATCCGCGCGCAACGCCGGATCACGTGATAAAACGTTTACGAGAATTGCGCGAGCAAACAGGATTCGGACAGAAGCGTCTGCAATTATATCTTTCGTTATGGTATGGAATTGAATTAGCGGAAAATACAATCTGGAAATTGCTGCGCCGTTCGGGCGTGGATATGAAAATAACTAAGAAAAACAGGCGCAAAGCAAAATTCAACGAACCATTACTGCCCGGAAACCGGGTAATAATTTTTTGCAAAAAATTTGAAAAACCAATAAACAAAAAACATTATTGGCTGTATGATGCTGTTGATGAATGCACGCATTTGCGGATTTCAAAAATTTACGCAACGCATTCAACGCTCTCGGCGCTCGATTTTGTTCAGCAGATATTAACAACATTTCCGTTCCCAATTCAGCATCTTCACACTCCGTTAGACGGCGTTTTTACAAGTATCTCGCACACTCGTTCAAAAACTCACGCATTTACTTTAAACCTGCGCCGGCTCGGCATTAAACATTATGTTCCGACACGAAGAATGTTTTCTTCAAAAACATATTTAGAACGAATTAAACGATACGATGCTCCTGAAGCATTTATTAAATTCACATTTAATTCTTTACTTGATGCAGAACGGCTCTTAAAAAATTTTCTGCGCGATTACAATTACAATCAGCCAAGAAAAGAAATCGTAATGACGACGCCGTTTCATCGTTTAAAATCATTTGCTCAGTTTGCAGATTTAGATCAGTTTGAACCGAAATAATTTCACCGAACGGGATAAGAAAGAATCGGTTCCGTTCCCGATTTTCCCGCGGCTTGAAGATTAAAAAGAAACGTTATCAAATTAAATGTAGTCTTAGAATTCAAGTCGGTATCATTTATGTAGAACCACATATTGCGATATTGAATTTTTATTGATGCAGCGTTAGGTTCTTTTTCAGAATGTTGTATTTTCATTATTTTGCCGATTACTGTATCCCAATCAAACTCCTTCCCATCGTAATTTTTTGTCGCCGTTACAAGTCCGCGTATACTATGATTCTGCGGAATTTCAATAGCATGAGAAAGATAAAAGAGAATTGAAAGAAGCGAGCGCCCTGTAACAGCAATCTCCTCTTTGCTTGTTTTATTTAATGCTGTTATGATTTTAAATGTCGTTAAATTTTTATCGAGATTAAGCAAATTATAAATTGCACTGACGGCAGAATCTCCTTTCCCGTTTGAGGTACCGAGAAAATGAAATAATAGTGTTTTGCCATCGCTATCCAATTCAAATTGTATCGATGGCA
>CAYXEE010000179.1:0-5528 GCA_964463935.1 uncultured Chitinophagaceae bacterium
ATTAATCGGGCATCCATTCAATACCTGCCCGCCATTATATTTTTTAGTTGGCAGGCGGGGATTCCCGCTAAAAACACGCCTGTCCGCCGCACAACAACGTGCTTTGGAAGGCGGGCGGGAATGACGGTTGTTTTTTCCAATCTGCGTAACATCAGCTGGTAATATTTCTTTTCAACATACGCCTGTGAATTTACTGTTGATTGATGTGAATCTGTTGTTAATAATCTTATTCTGTGCTAAATATTTTTTTTCAGTGTTAATAGCTGTGGAAAAGTAACGGCGTTTTCCACTATACTTCTACAAAAGTGATTGCTGTAAAAATATATTTTCCAATTTTTTACGCATATTATCCACTTATCAACGCTATTATTGTTGTTATTGTTTTTATGTTTAAATCTATTTTAAAAAGCCGGAAATCACGAAAATACAATAACTTACAGCCGCAAAATCTTTGTGAATAGAAATAATTTTTTGTATATTAACGCACTAAACTCTAATATTTGAAAATAACTATGGATTCAGAAAAATTATTTTACTTTTCTGAATTCTATTCATTTAAAGTCATTCAGGAGATATTTCAATGAAATTTTCCGTTCCAAGCAGCGACCTGCAAAAAGCTCTTGCAAAAACAATCAGCGTAGTTCCTACGCGTTCCACGCTTCCAATTTTAGAAAATTTATTGTTTGAAATTCATTCGAATAATCTAAAAATTACCGCTACCGATCTTGAAATTTCTATTTCTGTTTCCTTAGAAGTAAAAGGAACAGAAAACGGCACAATCGCAATACCAGCAAAAAGAATATTTGATACGGTTCGCGCTCTTCCTGAAACTTCTGTTGCGTTTACTATTGATACGGAATCGCATAAAATTAAAATGAAAACTGACAACGGCGAATACACGCTTACCGGAGAAACAGCGGATGAATTTCCCGCTATTCCCGAATTTAAAGGAGATTCCGAATTAGCGCTTGATACAGCCGTATTTCAACACATTATTGATAAAACATTATTTGCTGTCAGCACGGATGAGCTTCGTCCTTCAATGATGGGCGTTTTGCTGCAAGTGGGAAAAAATGAAGTTCGCGCTGTTTCTACAGACGGGCATCGGCTGGTACGGTTAACAAATAAAAATCTAACGGTGCAAAAATTTGGAAAAGATATAATTATTCCCGCAAAAGCTCTCGGATTGGTTTCCAAAGTTGCTTCCGGCGCACAAACAAAATTAACGGTAAATAATACGCATATAGTTTTTCGATTTGAAGGCGTTTCCCTTGTTTCGCGTTTAATTGAAGAAAAATATCCTAATTACGAAAGTGTGATTCCTGCGGATAACGATAAAAAACTAATTGTCAATAAACACGAAATTCTTCAATCTGTGCGTCGTGTTTCGCTGTATTCAAATTCTACAACGCATCAAATTCGTATGGCTTTAACAAACGACGAAGCAAATGTAACGGCGGAAGATATTGATTTTGGAAGCGAAGCAAAAGAAAAAATTTCTTGCGATTATGACGGCGAAGAAATGGAAATAGGATTTAATTCCGCATACATCGTAGATATTTTATCGCATATAGACGGCGACGAAGTAAAATTTTCTCTCCAATCGCCGAATAAAGCGGCAATTGTTCACCCAAATGAACAAAAAGAAGGGGAAGATTTGCTGATGCTGGTAATGCCGGTTCGATTAAATAATTAAATACTAAACGGCGCACGCCTGTTATGATACTGACGAACGCTCGCCTCACGAACTTCAGAAATCATGAAGACACGCAGTTTGAGTTTGCTTCTGCAATGAATGTTTTCCTCGGCGATAATGGAATGGGAAAAACAAATATTCTGGAAGCAATTTCCTTTTTATGCTTAACAAAAAGTTTTTATGCCGGCACGGATACGATTTCGCTGCAAAAAGAAAAAAATTTTTTTGAAGTCAGCGGAGAATTTCTTGCGGAAAATAATCACAACAGCCGCGTGCGAGTAGCGTATGATGAAACAGCGCGTGAAAAAAAATTTTTTATCAATAACGGCGAAATAGAAAAATTTTCTTCTGTCATTGGTCAGTTTCCCGTTGTTATACTTTCGCCGGAAAATAATACCATTACCTTCGGCGCGCCGTCTGAACGAAGAAAATTTGCAGATTTAATAATCTCTCAATCCAGTAAAATCTACGCGGAAGATATGCTGGAATTTAAACGCGTGCTTCGCCAGCGAAATAAAATTTTATCTGAAGCAGACGGAAAACCGAAAGATGCGCTTCTTGAACCGTGGACAGAAATGCTCGCATCGTTCGGCGCAAAGATTACTGCAAAACGGATTCAATTTACACAAGAATTTATTCCATACATTGAACAAACATACGCGCAGATTGCAGATAATACAGAAATTCCAAAAATGGAATATGCGCCCGGAATAGAAATTGATGAAGCAATGAGAGTTGATGCGATACGGCAAATTTTGTTGAAAAAACTTCATCGCAAAAAAAACGATGAATACCGCTTGCGTTCTTCATTAGCCGGTCCGCATAAAGATGAATTTGTTTTTTCGCTGAACGGATTACATTTAAAACAGTACGCATCGCAGGGACAGCACAAAACATTTTTAATTGCGTTGAAAGTTGCGGAGTTTTTTTATCTAAAAGAACGATGCAATGAAAATCCGGTATTCTTGCTGGATGATGTTTTCAGCGAATTGGATGAAGAACGGAGCGCAAAATTGTTACAACTTGTTGAAAAAATTGGTCAAACATTTATTACAACAACAAGCGAAAAAATATTCAACAACAGTATTGTTTGGAATAACGAACGCCGGAAATTTATAATTCGCGGCGGCGCGGTGGTTCGAGAAGCATTAGCGGCGTAACGCAAAAACATGAATAGAAAAGAAAATATTCAATCGCTGGGCGATGCGCTTCGCGCGCTTGTTCAATCGTTAGGAATTGAAAAACAGGTTGAACAGTATAAAGTTTTTGATGCGTGGAACGACGCAGTCGGAGAGCAAGTTGCAAAAGTTGCGCAGCCGGAGCGAATTCACAACGGCGTGTTAATAGTTTCAGTAAACAACGCGCCGTGGCGCAGCGAATTAACATTTAAGAAAAAAGAGATTTTAGAAAAAATTCACATACAAACGAATTCAAACAGTATTACAGATATTAAGTTTCGATAAAAAAGGATTGATACGTGGCAGAAAATAAACCAAAGAAAACAAACGGCGAATATACAGCGGATGATATTACCGTATTAAAAGGTCTTGAAGCGGTTCGCCGCCGTCCCGCAATGTATATCGGAGATGTCAGCGTGCGCGGTCTTCACCACCTTGTGTATGAAATTGTAGATAACTCCATAGACGAAGCGCTCGCGGGATTTTGTAAAAATATTGATGTTAAAATTAATAAAGACGGCAGCATTACGGTTGATGACGATGGGCGCGGAATTCCGACCGATATACAAAAAGAAGAAGGACGCTCTGCGCTTGAAGTAGTTTTCACGGTTCTTCACGCCGGCGGAAAATTTGATAAGAACAGCTATAAAGTTTCCGGCGGCTTGCACGGAGTCGGCGCTTCTGTTGTAAATGCGCTCAGCGAATGGCTTGAAGTAGAAGTGCGCCGCGATGGAAAAATATTTTTCCAAAAATATAAAAAAGGCGATTCGCAAGGCGATGTAAAAGTAATCGGCAAAATGAATAAGAGCGATTCACCCGGAACAAAAATAACGTTTATGCCGGATGGAACAATCTTTAAAAACAAAACATACAAATTTGATACGCTTGCCGAGCGGTTGCGCGAACTTGCGTTTTTGAATCCAGACGTATCGCTTGAAATTACCGACCTTCGCATTAAACAGGAACAGACGGAAAAATTCCATTACAAAGGGGGCTTAATGGAATTTGTAAAATATATTGATGCAACGCGCCCTTCAATAACAAAAAAAGTTTTTTATGCAAAAGGTCAGGGACAAGATGAAAACAACCGCACGGTAGAAGTTGAAGCTGCGTTTCAATACAACGAACAATATTCGGAAAATGTTTTTTCTTATGTAAACAATATTAACACGCACGAAGGCGGAACGCATCTTGTTGGTTTTAGAACGGCAATGACGCGCTCGCTGAATAATTTTGCATCAAAAAATAATTTGGTGAAAGACCAAAAAATTACGCTCACCGGCGATGATTTTAAAGAAGGTTTAACGGCAATTATCAGCGTTAAAGTTCCAGAGCCGCAATTTGAAGGACAAACAAAAACAAAACTCGGCAACAGCGAAATAAAAAGCATTGTGGAATCTGTCGTTGGTCCTGCGCTGGCAGATTGGCTAGATTCAAACTCGCCGGATGCAAAACGGATTATTGAAAAAAGTTTGCGCGCTGCAGAAGCGCGCGAAGCTTCAAGAAAAGCGCGCGATATAGCGAGGCGCAAAAACGCAATGGACGGAGCCGGACTTCCCGGCAAACTTGCCGATTGTTCTATTAACGATCCCGAACATTGCGAATTATACATTGTTGAAGGAGATTCTGCAGGCGGAAGCGCGAAGCAGGGACGCGACAGAAGATTTCAAGCAATTCTTCCGATGAAAGGAAAAATTCTGAACGTAGAAAAAGCGCGGCTGCATAAAATGTTAGAGAACGATGAAATAAGAAATATTTTTACAGCAATCGGAGCCGGAGTCGGCGAAGAATTTAACGAAGAAAAATTACGCTACAATAAAATTATTTTAATGTGCGACGCGGACGTTGATGGTTCGCATATTCGCACGCTTCTGTTAACATTGTTTTTCCGTTATATGAAACCGCTGGTCGAACTCGGACACGTGTATATTGCGCAGCCGCCGCTTTACAAATTGAAAAAAGGAAAAACAGAACTCTACGCTTATGATGATGATGAGCGGGATGAAATTTTGAAACGCTTGAAAGGCGAAAAAGCGGACAAAAAATCGGATTCTGAAGACACAGTACCGGAAGAAGGAGCAACAATAAAAAGCGGCGTAATAATTTCGCGCTTCAAAGGTCTTGGAGAAATGAATCCCGAACAATTGTGGTCAACAACAATGAATCCCGAAACGCGCACTGTGCTTCAAGTTGCAATAGAAAATGCGGCGGACGCAGACCGAACGTTTTCAATTTTAATGGGCGATGAAGTAGAGCCGCGCCGGCAATTTATTGAAAAAAATGCAAAGTATGTTCGTAACTTAGATGTGTAAAAAATGACTGAAAAACGAAAAACATACATGCTAGCTTTAGACAAAGACGATCCAGAAAGAGAGTTAAATTTTGAAATAGATTTTCAATTAACGCTAACGGAAGCTGAACGATATGAAATTATGGATAACCTTGTAAAGGATGGTTTAGAATTTGTCGAAAAGAATGGATATACAAGCGCTCCTGCAATCGTTGCTCGAGCATAATGTAAAATTTTTAGTTATCGGTGCATGGGCTCTTCCTGCTTATGGAATAGAACGAATGACGAAAGATATAGACGTTTTTATAGAGCCAACGGAAGAAAATGCAAAAAAAACTATAAAAGCATTACAAAAAATCGGATA
>CAYXEE010000180.1:0-5510 GCA_964463935.1 uncultured Chitinophagaceae bacterium
CGTTTTCCAATGTTTAAGCATATTTCTTTCCCAACGTAGTGAAGGCTTTAAACCTTCGATACGGTAATTACTTAAAAAAAAACGGTCGGATATTCCGACCGTCAAAATATTTTACACAACAAACATTGTTACACTAAATCACTTTCAGCAAAGAAAAATGCAACTTCGTTTTTTCCATTTTCTACGGAATCTGAACCGTGAACAATATTTTCGCCTTTGCTGTCTGCAAAAAGTTTGCGGATTGTTCCTTCAGCCGCTTCTTTCGGATCAGTTGCTCCAATCAAAGTTCTGTAATCTGCAATCGCATTTTCTTTTTCCAACGCAACAGGAACAACCGGACCTGAAGTCATAAACTCTACCAAACTTGGATAAAAAGGACGTTCTTTATGAACAGCATAAAATGCGCCTGCTTGCTCTTTGGTTAACCGAACTTGTTTAAATCCAAGCGTTTTAAAACCTGCTTGTTGAATGCGTGAAAGAACTTCCCCTTGCAATCCTTTGCGGACACAATCCGGTTTCATAATGCACAATGTACGTTCTACAGCCATTTGTTTCTCCTTATTTTTGTTGCCACAAATTTACAGATTAAATTTATAGTTATTTTTTCTTCTTTGTAATTTTCTTTTTTGCTACCGACTTTTTCGTTGTTTTCTTTGCACTTTTCTTTGCTTTAGATTTAATTGTTGAAGCGGCTTTGTGCGAAGCATTCTTTGAATATTTTTTTGCAAGCGCTTGTTTCATTGTTTCTCCCATTGTTGCGGGAGAATCGCAGACAAAAATTCCGGCTGCGCGCATTGCTTCCATTTTTTCTGCGGCAGTTCCTTTTCCGCCGGAAATAATTGCGCCTGCGTGTCCCATTCTTCTTCCTGGTGGAGCGGTTCTTCCTGCAATAAAACCAACAACTGGTTTAGAAACATTTTTCTTAATGTATTCGGCGGCTTCTTCTTCTGCGCTTCCGCCAATTTCACCGATCATGATAATTCCATCGGTCTTATCATCTTCGTTGAATAATTTTATCGCGTCAATAAACCGCGTTCCAATAATCGGGTCGCCGCCGATTCCAATACAAGTTGATTGGCACGTTCTGTTAACTGCCAAACGGATTCATACGCTAATGTTCCACTGCGAGAAACAACGCCGACTCTTCCCGGCTTGTGAATGAACGCAGGCATAATTCCTACTTTCGCTTCGCCCGGAGTAATTATTCCCGGACAATTCGGTCCAATAAGACGAACACCTTTTCGCGTAATATAATCATACGCAGTAATCATATCTTTTACAGGAATTCCTTCCGTAATGCAGACAATAAGTTTCACGCCTGCATCTGCGGCTTCCATTATTGCATCGCCTGCAAATGAAGCAGGAACATAAATTATTGAAGTATCAGCGCCTTGTTGTTTTACAGCATCAGCAACCGTATCGAACACAGGAACTTCGCGAGTGAAAACATCTTTTTCATTTCCTTTATATTTCAATCCGCCTTTACCCGGCGTTACACCTGCAACAACGTTTGTTCCGTATGCAAGCATTTGTGATGTGTGAAATGTTCCTTCACCGCCGGTTATGCCTTGCACAACAAGACGCGTTTTTTTGTTTACGAGAATTGACATATATTTTTCTCTTTTTATTGTTATGAATTTGTTGACTCTATAAAGTCAGCAACTTTTAAAATTGTAGTTTCGTCAAATTGTTTTCCAAGAAATTGAATTCCAATCGGCAAACCATTTTTATCAAAACCTGCATTCACACTGATTCCCGGAATTCCCGCAAGGTTTGCCGAAACGGTATAAATATCACTTAAATACATTTGAAGCGGGTCATCAATTTTTTCACCGAGTTTAAAAGCGGTTGTCGGCGAAGTCGGCGACACAATGCAATCTACTTTCTTAAATACTTCAAAAAAATCATTTTGAATCAACCGCCGTACTTTTTGCGCTTTACGGTAATACGCATCGTAATAACCGGAAGATAAAACATACGTGCCAAGCATTATTCTCCGTTTAACTTCTTCGCCAAATCCTTCGCTCCGAGAATATTCATACATACCGGATAAATCTTTCGCCTTTCCAGAACGAAAGCCGTATCTCGCTCCGTCAAATCGCGCAAGATTAGAAGATGCTTCTGCTGTTGCAAGAATGTAATATGTTGAGATTGTATATTCAGAATGCGGTAACGATATTTCAATAATCTCGCCGCCAGATTTTCTCAGTGCGTCAATTTTATTTTCAACAGCAGAGCGAACTTCATTGCTTAATGCTTCGGAAAAATATTCTTTAGGAATTCCGATTTTCATTCCGCGAATATCTTTTGTTAACGAAGCAGAATAATTTGGTACCGGAATATTTGCAGAAGTGGAATCCAATTCGTCATATCCTGCAATAACTTGCAACACGCGCGCAATATCTTTTACAGAATTTGCAAAAGGACCAATTTGATCGAATGAAGATGCATAAGCAATTAAACCATAACGAGAAACGCGGCCATACGTCGGTTTCAATCCTGCAATGCCGCACAAACCAGCGGGCTGACGGATTGAGCCGCCGGTATCTGTTCCGAGAGAAACCGTCGCCATTCCCGACGCAACAGCAACTGCGGAGCCGCCGCTGGAACCGCCGGGGACACGCTCTTCATCAATCGGATTTTTCACATTTCCATAAGCGGAATTTTCGTTGGATGAACCCATTGCAAATTCATCCATATTCGTTTTGCCGATTATGACAGCGTCAGCTTCGCGCAATTTTTTTATTACTGTAGCATCGTACTTCGCTTCAAATTTTTCAAGAATTTTTGAGCCGCAGGTTGTAATCTTTCCATTCATCGAAAGAACATCTTTTACGGCAACAATCATTCCGGCAAGTTCGCCGGCATTTCCGTTTGAAATTTTTTTATCAATTTCTCTCGCCTGATGTAACGATTCTTCCTCAAACACAGAAAGGAATGCGTTAAGATTTTTTCGCATAGAAATTACAGAAAGATATTCTTGCGTTCTTGCTTCAACAGTTGCTTCGCCGTTTAGCAGTCTTGTGCGGAAGGAATCGTATGACTCGCGGATAATCACAATAATAATTTACAATGAAGAATTATTTATTTTCGTTTAAGCGTTTATTTAATTCTTCTTCTTTACGTTTCAGTTCTTCTTCGCGGCGTTTTAATTCATCGTCTTTAGAATCTTCGCGCTGCATTTCATTCTGCAAATCGGTCATTCCTTTTTTAAATTCTTTTACGCCTTTTCCGATTCCACCCATAAATTCGGGAATTTTTTTAGCGCCGAATAACACCAAAATAACCAAACCGATAAACATTAACTCTTGCGTTCCCAGCCCAAACATAATTCACCTTCCTTTCTTAAACTGATTGTAAAACAAAACTTTTAATAATTGATTCAAAAATATATTTTCCATCCTCCGACCCGAGAGAACGTTCGCACGCTCGTTCAGGATGCGGCATCATTCCCATTACATTTCCGGTTTTATTCATAATACCCGCAATATTATTTATTGAACCGTTCGGATTCGATTCTTCCGAAACTTTTCCATCGGCATCGCAATAGCGAAATAATACTTGACCGTACTCTTCAAGCGATTGAATTGTTTCTTTCTCAGCAAAATAATTTCCTTCGCCGTGCGCAATCGGAATTTCTAAAATTTTATCGTCGGAGATTGAATTTGTAAAACGCGTTTCAAATTTTTCCGTTTTCAAATATACCTGTTTACAGGAAAACAACAGCGAATTATTTCTCAGTAAAACTCCCGGGAGCAAGCCCGCTTCGCACAAAATCTGAAATCCGTTGCAAATTCCAATGACGGTTCCTCCACTGTTTGCAAATTTAATTACTTCATTCATTACCGGAGAAAAACGGGCGATTGCGCCAGTACGAAGATAATCGCCGTACGAAAATCCGCCGGGAAGAATAATTACATCGGAATTTTTCAAATCCGATTCTTTATGCCAAATAAATTCCGCATCTTGAAGCAAAACATTTTTTACCGCATAATACGCATCGTGATCGCAATTTGAACCGGGAAAAACTACAACGCCAAATTTTACTTTTGAATCTGACATTTTTAATTCTTCTCCAATACAATTAAGAAATCTTCCATTACAGGATTAGCTAGTAATTTCTTACACGCTTCTTCTGCAATTTTATTTGCTTCATTTTCATCAGCAGCATTAATAATCATTTCAACCGATTTGCCGATTCTAACCTGCTGAATAGAATCAAGCCCGAGCGTGTGAATTCCTTGTTCAACAGCTTTTCCCTGTACATCTAAAATTGAAGGACGAAGTTTTATTGTAATATGCGCTTTATACATAATTATTTTTCACTTAAATATCTACGCTCGGCGCTTCCTCTTGCTCAAGTTCTTTAGTTTCTTTCGGTTCAGATTTTACGAGCAGATGATAAAGCCAACGAGCAAAACCAAACAAAACAAAAGCGGCAAATAAAAAAAACAATGCCTTGCCTTTAGTAAAAATCAAAATTAAAAGGGCAAAAAAATACGAAATAATTTTTATCGGATGTTTTTTAAATTCTTTTGAAGAAAATTTCGGCATTGTATCATATTTAATTTTGCTCACCATAATCAGCGAAAGAATTACAACAACAGGAGCAAGCAAATCCGCCCATATTCCTTCTAACCGGCTGCCTTCAACATTGAACGTTAAAATATATGCTACAATTGCAATTGCGCTTGCAGGAATCGGCAAGCCGACAAAATGTTCTTTATCGAAACCGACAAGTTGAACATTGAACCGCGCTAAACGTATTCCGCCCATAATCATCAATAAAGAACTGATAATTATTCCCCACTCGCCAAATTGATGTAAATGTATTTTGTACGCTAAAAATGCCGGCGCTGCGCCGAATGATACAACATCCGAAAGAGAATCTATTTCTACGCCAAACTGGCTTGCTGATTTTGTTAAACGCGCCATCAATCCATCTAACGAATCAAACACGCCTGCAAGAATAATAAACCAGCATGCTTCAATAAACTTTCCTTCGGCAGTATGGATAATAGAAAGAAATCCGGAAAACATGTTCAACACCGTGAACAAAGTCGGAACTACAGCGCGAGTAACTCTCATTTCATCACCGCCACAATCGTTTCACCTGCTGTGGTTTTTTGATTTAATTGCACCTTAATTTCCGCATCGGCGGGGACGTAAATATCTACGCGCGAACCGAATTTAATCATTCCAAAACGATTCCCAATTTCAACAGAATCGCCGACATTTACTTTTGCAACAATTCTACGGGCGACAAATCCGGCAATTTGCTTAAAGAAAACTTTCCCTTTTTCCCCTTCAATGCCAATATGTGTTTGTTCATTTTTCAACGATGCTTTATCTTCAAAAGCGGCAAAAAACTCTCCTGCAACATGTTCAAAATATCCTATTTTCCCCGTTATGGGATTTCTATTAACGTGAACATTTACCGGCGACATAAAGATACAAATCACTTTTGCCGGCGATTTCATATATCGTTCTTCCATAACTTCTTCAATTTA
>CAYXEE010000181.1:0-5504 GCA_964463935.1 uncultured Chitinophagaceae bacterium
CACGGCTCTACACCCGTTTGATAAAAATCTGTGTATGCAACGGAAGAAGTATAATATTCATCGCCAAGTCCGCCGAATGAATGACCGAGTTCGTGAACAAACACATAATCCATCTGCCATTCTTGTCCTTTGGTATCTGTTTGTGTAAAACACGTTGTGTAAAGATTGTAAATTCCGCCGCCGCCGTACCTGTTATCATTTACAAGAATTGCAATTGCATCGTACGGAACTGCGCCGGCAATATCGCGCAATGTTTTATTGTCATCGGTAAGAATGTAGCGCGCGCTTCCGAATGTATCGTACATTGTTTCAAGCGCATTTTCTTTGTAAACATTTTTCGCCGGTTTATCCACGCCGCTTTCTTTTGATTCAACATCCACCACCCAAACATTAAAATCTTTTTTTCGTTCTTTAAACGGCGATGTCCCAAACAGGCCATCGGTAAAATGTTTTACATCGTCGCGGAATTTTTTCATATCCGCTCTTGCGTAGCCGTCGCCGAGAATGACAAGATCAACTTTTTTGTCCGGTGCGCCGTTATCAATAAATTTTGAGAAAGGAAATTGAGGCGTTCTCTTTTGTGTATTTATTTCTTCCGCGTTGTTCGGATTTATTATTGTGGAAAATATTTCGCGGAAATTCATCTTCTTATCACGACGTGAAATCGTAACCTGAATTTTTTCTTTCGGAAATGGAATTCTCACTGATTCGTGAAATGTTCTAAAGACTCCGGCGTTTGCTTCATCGGTGGACTGCCATTCGTTAAACATTGCCGAATATCCGCGCGAATAAATTAACTGCGCCGTAGCAGCATCGTACACGCGCACCATATATTCGCCGAAATTCAAATTATCGTTTAATTGATTTTTATTTCCAGACCAGATTCCCTCTACAAAAATTTTGTCAAGCGCAAAAATTTCCTGTCCCTTTGTTCCCGTGTGATAAAAATCTACACGCATTGTTTTATCAATAAAGAATTGGCTAAAGTTTTGTGCTGAAAGAAGAGAGCAAAAACCGAAGACGAGCGATAAAAATGGTTTCATTATAATTTTTAATTATTGTGAATGAATAAAATTTATAGACTTAATATAGAGAAGACAAAAGAGAGAAGGAAGTACATTTAGACCTTACAGGTTTTTAAAATCTGCAAGGTCTATACTCAAAATTATTTTAGGTTAACCCAGTTTTCCAACGTTCCCTGTGTTCCAAATGTTTCTCCGCTGCAATTCAACGGATCGGCATCGCGCGCTTCTTTGGAAATTATGAAATCGCTTCTCGAATTTGCTCCGCGTGCTTTATACAGATTAAAAAGCGAATCGTTTATTGCAGAGAAATACGAAAGCAATTTCCATTTCCCTTGTTTTGAATATCCAATCGTAATATCGGAATATGTTTGTGAGCCGATGTGCGTACCGAGTTGTTGTCCGGCAGAAATATTTTCGCCAACAGTAAGTGATTTTAGAAGCGCAATGTGAAAAATAATTACCACGAAATTCGGCGCACCATTTGTTTGAATTTGAACCTGCGTTCCCGCCCATTCTTCGTTTATGCGAACAACTTTTCCCGTAATCGGAGAAAAAATTTTTATCGAAGACCAGTCAACGCCATTATTTGGAACAAAGTAATGCTTTAAACTGCGGCAGTTTTCAAAATCATCCCAGTAATCATGCCCGATACCTGAACGAAATTTTGAAATACTTTTAATTTTATCTATTTCAATATAATTGACGGTAATAAATTTCAGCGTATCGTAATTTATGGATGGCGTTTCTGTTTGTGTTATTGCATCTTTTTCTTTATCGCACGAAAAAAATGTCAGGAAGGAAAAGAAGAAAAATATCAAACGAAAATAATCAGCACAGCGTTTCATAACCATGCTCTCTTTTTAGCTATCAAAACGTAGTTCAGATTGATTGATGATTTACAATTCAACGCCGATACGAAACGACATGACCATTAAATTTCTTCGTTTTACTCCGGCGTCGGATTTATCTATCGGATTGGGAATTCCGGTCGGATATAATTCCGCTAAATTATTGTCTATAACACCGGCGGAATTTGAAAGTGCATACGAAACTCCGGCATAAATGCTGGAAACCAAGTACACATCGGCATTGGCAAAAATTAATGATTTCGGATTAAGATCACTTACTTTTTCTTTTTTATCCAATTGTGAATACGGCAAAAGATATTCGCCGCTCACACGAAACTTCCAGATTCGTATTCCTAATCCGCCGCCAAGATAATACGAGGATGCCGCTCTCCGAACAAAAGTTCCGTCTCTGTTTGCTTCAATTCTTACTCTATCGAACATTGCGCCGGCAGGAGAATTTCCAAAAACTGCATTCATCGCCGGAAGATACTCAGGCGAAGCAGCATCAATAATTCCGGAAGTTGAAATAAATCTGTCGGTTGCCGTCAGTTCTGCGCCGGCAATTGATGCAAAAACATAGCGGGACAAACTAAAACTAAATTTTCCAGAACGAAGATAATACGTTGTATAAATAGAGGGGTTAAGATTGTTAACAACATTCTTTTTATTTTCGCCGACAAAACCCGCCGCATCGAAACCGACGCGGATATGTGCAAAGTTCGGCGGTAAATACCACGCGCGCCCTTCTACCATTTCACCCACAACATCTATAGTATTTGTTACAAAACTCTGCATTTGTGTTTCAAGCGATTCTTCGGATTTATCGTTGTATTCAATTTTAAATGTTTCATCATCGTTCCTTTTAGACACCACGAGAAAATTAAAAATATATCCGCCCCCGGCTCGCTTTGAAATTGTTGCTGTAACTATTGCGTCAACGCCGGTGCGTGCGCTTGCATCGCGCAGCAAAGTTTTTTGCGAAATTGACGGATCGGCAATTATCATTCCAACATCATATCTGCTTTTTACAATTAATTTAGATTTTTTTTCCAGCAGATTGGTGAGATATTCCGTAAAGAAAACAACGTCGCGCTGCGGCATTAAAGCGCGGGAGTCAATATTAAAATCGGCAACCGCAACAGACCATTGCTCCGGCTTTGTTGCAGAAAAACTTAACGACCAGACGCAGAATAAAAAAATATATATGGAAACAATTTTCATGCAGACCTCAATTATTTTGAAACAATGGCAATAGGAACATTAAGCGGAAAATTTGCCGATTGTTTGTAATGAAGTTTCGGATTTTGTTTTCCCTGCGTATCTTGCCGCACATTCTTTAGAACAAAACTGTACAGCTCGTTCAGCGTAACATATTGGTCGTAATCCGTATTCGCACCGCCTTTAATTCCCATCGCAAGATAATACGTAAAAACGCCGTGACCATCTCCCCATTCTTTTCCTTCGCGCGAAAATTCTCCGTTATCGGTAGCAGAAATAGTAACAAAAAATTCTTTTTCTTTTGCAATTTCAGAATAGAATGCATTAATATCGTCCGCAGTTAAGGCGCCGCGCGTTGCAAGTTTTTGTCCCGTTCCACCGCTGTTGCACGCATCAAAAAACATTATCACTTTTCTGTTTTTACCGTACTTTTGAATGACATCAACCAAATCTTGACTGCGAACACCGCTTAACCGCAGTTTGCTCGGATTTGTATTGTATGCCATATAATAGACTTCACCATCTTCAGAAAATCCGTGAGTTGCAAAATAAATAAACACCACGTCGTTTTCGGCAGTAGTTTTCATCCGCGCTTCCAATTCATCCAGAATTGTTTCGCGCGTTGCTTCGTCGTCAATCAATAATTTTACATTGTTGCGCGAAATTGCTCCCATTCGCGGATCACTGAGAATTCTGTAAAATAATTTTGCATCTTCGGCGGCGTAATTTAAATTCCATGCCGATTCTTTGTATTGCGAAACACCGACAATAAACGCATGTGTTTGAAACTGCGGCTGTTCGGGTTTCGGCGCTTCAACATTTTTTTCCAGCGAAATAGAAATATTTTCTGCAATAGAAAGCAACCGGTTGGAATACACATTGATAAGAATTTTATATTGTCCGTAGGCAAGCGTATCTTTAAAAGAAAATTTTATTCCGTTGCGATGTTCGAAACCGCGCTGTTTCATTTCATCTTTTGTCATTGCAGAAAGCAGCGCTCGTTTGCCGTTCACGGTAACAGAATCAATTGTGGACATTGAACCGACAATGCCTGAAAATTCAACGGCGGTGGTATTTCTAATTTCTGCTACTTTCATTCCGCGCACATCTTTTGTAACAAGCGGCGAAGTGATAATCAATTCCGGCGGAATAACTTTTATCGGTTTCGTATCCAAGCCCGAAATTCTCCAAACGGTGATACCGCCGTTTGTATTTGCCGCGCAGAATATTTTTCCCTGCGGAGAAAACGTAAGAGCAGAAATTGAGTTCTGTGATGCAAGAGAATTTATCTTTTGATACTCTTTTGTTTCAACAAATTGAATCAGAGTGTCATTCGCAAGATATGAAAGAATTGTTTCGTCGGGACTGACGGAAAGCATATTGGAATTCCACATTTGTGCACGAATACTTTTTATTTCTTTCTTAGAATCCATATCCCAAATGCGCAGAACATTGTCTTGACTTCCCGCAACAACAGTTTTGCCGTCGCTCATCATATATAAATTTACAATTGCGCTTGTGCCGCGCAAAATTGCGGCATCTTCTTTTCCCGTTGCAAGATTTGTCGTCCAGATTTTTCCATCATCGTCGCCGGAAACAAGAATATTTTCATCGCGCGAAAACGCCATAGAAGTAACAGCGTAGCGGTGGCGTTGAAATGCGATGCTTGCTTTTCCTGTAAGATTATCAAAAATGTGAATAACACCCGCAGCATAGCCGACAGCCGTTAAATTTCCCGATTGTGAAATTGCAACCGATGTTACGGAACTTTGAAAATCGAGTTTTAAAATCTGTTCCGTTCCCATAGAAACATCGCTTAGAGAAAATAATTTCATTACTCCCTGCGATATAAAAGGAACAAGATTTTTTTCGCCGGACAATTTATAATTAAGAAAGAGATTTTGTTTGTTAATATTCAGCGTTGTTCCGGCTTTTGTAATAACATTATTATCTTCAATCTGCCAGCCCTTCATAACGCCGTCAAAGCCGGCGGAAAGAATAATTTTTTCGTTATTGGAAACGGAAAGCGACGCAATAATATCCGCGTGTGCGCGCCGAATACCGAATGATTTGGAAAGCGTCATTCCGGCATTAGCGCATAAAGATAATAGAATAGAGAAAAGAAGTGTTGTAGATAATTTATATTTCATGATAACCTCGCCCAAGCGCATATTATCATATTCCTTGCATTTGCGTTGGTTTGCAGAAAATTTTTTGCAAAGAGATAAGAAGTGCTTTTTCTGCCGCTATTTTGGCGAATTTTTGTGTTAGATGCAAGGTAAATTATTTGCAATTTATACACGAAAACCCAAGCGTCAGCTTGGGTTTTCGTGTAATAAAGATTTTTGAAGGTACTACTTACAATAGTGCCAAATGGCACTTGTTAATTTTTACGTTTTTTTGTAGGGTTGAG
>CAYXEE010000182.1:0-5464 GCA_964463935.1 uncultured Chitinophagaceae bacterium
GTTACATCATAACCAAAATAATATGCTCTTTCTCTACGATATTTTTCTTCTTCCGATAAATTTATATTTGTTGCCATAGAAACCGGAGAGAAAGAAAAGTAACGTATGGTATGAAATGCTCCACCGCCGCCCGTTTCTACAAGATGGTTGTCAAATTGCAATGTATAATCGCCATCAAGTGAAATTGTATTTGATTTATGCTTAATAAACGAATCATATACTCTGCCGTTCTGAAGAAAAATTCCAGGTCCCAGTCCGTACGGCGCATGATTATCTGTGGACAAGACTTGACCTTCAGTTGTTTGTCCGGGATTATATTTAATTAATCCGTAACGATCTACTTGATCAAAATGCACTCCATCGCCGATTTTTCTATCTACCAGTTTATATCCTAAATTCAAATTCATATATGAAGACTGTGAAAATGTATATGTGAGTCTCGAATTATATGAAGAATTTGAAAGGGTTGTACGTGGATTATGCGATGAATTGTGTTTTGAATATCTATGAATATAACTTCTGTAATCGCGAGTATTTATGTTTGCCCCTAATCGCAGTGCAAAATCGCCAAGTAAATGCGTAGTTCGCGCGGTGTAACGCCACGACGCAGATTGATTATCCGGCTTACGCATATTAGTTTTTTTAATTTCGGAATTAAAATCTACACTAATTGCCGACGGATCGTTATCTGCAAACCAACCGCGTTCAACCGAGAAAAAGAAGGTATGATCTTGTATTCCGGGTATAATAGGACCTGCAATATTGGCGCTATACAAATTATATCCATAATCGTCTAAGAGAGTGCTCGTAACAGCATCGGCTGCAATATTATATTTTGCAGCTCCCGATTTGGTAGTTAAATTCACTATACCGCTTTGAGCTTGTCCATATTTCGCTTCATATCCGCCTAATTGAAAAGAAACTTGCTCAATTGCATCCTGTCCTACTTGCGCGTAATTACTACCGGTTAAAGGATCGTTTTGTACTACGCCATCAACCACATACAAAACTTCTCCCGATCTTCCACCGCGAATATTCAGGTTGGCGTTACCATCAACACCGCCGCTTCCTTCTGCAATAACCACGCCGGCTTGTAAACCTACTACTTTGTCAACGCCTCTCACAGGCAACGTTTTTATTTCTTGAGCATCAAATACTTTTACAGTATTAGTCGCTTTCGCTTCAAAAAAAACTTTTTCGGCTTGAACAACTATTTCTTCAAGCTGTACATCTGAAGATTTTAATCGTACATCTAATTCCTTGGTAATGCCGGCTACAACACGCACATCTTTTACTATCTGAGCTTGATGGGTAACGCTGCTAAATTTAACATCGTAATTTCCTGGTACAATATTTAAGATAAAAAATTCGCCTTCAATATTGGTTGCAGCCCCCTGTTGAGTGCCCATAAGTGTAACGCTTACGCCGACAATAGGTTCCTTTGTATCTGCATCAACAACTTTACCGGCAATTTTTCCTACAGAACTTTGGGAAAACAGTAAAGCGGGGAAAACACAGAACAAGGAAATTACAAGAAAAATTTTCCTATACTGTTGAGCATATTTCATAGTAACTCCTATAGATATTGTGGGGATCATTAAAACTTATATATACGTTTAGTGCATAAACAGCAACTGCAAAGGCAACATTAACTTTACGTTTTGCTACCTTTGCAGTTTAAATTACATATTAGACTTTTATTTCGTTAAAATCATTTTCTTAACAGAATTAAACGCTCCGGCTTGTATTTTATAGAAATATACGCCAGATGCTAAATTAGTTCCGTTAAACGTTACTACATGAGTTCCTGCGCCATAAAGACCAGAAGCTAATGTTGAAACTTCTTGACCCAACAAGTTATATACTTTTAACGACACGTTTGATGCCGACGATAACGAAAACGTTATATGTGTTGAAGGATTAAACGGATTGGGATAATTTTGATCCAAACTATATTTATCCGGCGATCCTACTCCATCTTGAACGCTTGTTAAATTTGCTGTAAGCAAACTTGCAACAGGGAATTTAAGATACTTCACCGTAACATTTGTATCGGGATGGCTGGCTTGCAATCCGTTGCCTTGGAATGGATCTGTATTGTAAACAATATGCAGATGACTATCTACCAAATCAGCCATCGCAGGAAATGAATTATCCGATCCTGTTACAGGTGTTAAATCAGTCGAAACTTTCCATGTTTTACCGGCATCATTTGAATACGTAGCATAAACATGCGCATATGCAAGCGAATCATCAGGTATATCGCTTGATGCGCCGAAATAAACAACGTAAGGTTTTCCAGAAGCATCAAAACCCAAATCAGGAGCTGTAATTAACGCGCCATCAACTCCGGGCATAAAAGCTTTAGCTTTTTTCATTATTGTAGAATCATTCTTTGGTCTTGCAACAATGTTTACTCCGGTTGCCGCGCTCCAATGCAAAATATCGTTCCGTAATGAATAAAACAATTGCGGTCTGTTCAAAGAGTCGCCGCGTGCTTCATAATTAGACCACACAACATGGATATTGCCATTTTTGTCATAACCTATTGAACCAGCGCCATCGGGCTGCGTTTCGCTTTGTCCACGCAACAACGAACCCGAATCTGATTTTGTATTATACACCAATGTTTCTGTCCAACTCGTACCGCCATTCGTTGATTCTGCAACATAAACTTTTCTATTACTCGAAAATTTTACTACGCCAATTTTTTCTGTTGCTCCGCTAATAAAAGTTGCAATATCATAGCCATCAGCGGTTCCTGTCACAGATGATTTCCAAATAACTTGTTTGGTAGTATCAAATGTTGAACCAGCATCTTCTGATTTAATGAAGTATGGCGTAAATCCATCCGGCGTTGAAGGACTTCCAATAATATACAAATTAGCCTCTTTACCCGTTGCGTGTCGCGTCCATTGTGCAGGTTTATATCCGGCGCCCGATAATACTGTTTGCGTCCATTGTCCTGCGCCTTTAGCGTTATCAAGATTTATGACTGGTCCTACGTGTGAAACAACAATTTCAATTCCTGCTCCGGCGCCTTCCTTAAATGCATCAATACTTCCCCATCCTCTTCGCGCTGTTTCTACTCTTTTGTACGCAGACCATTTTGTTTTATCAAAATAAGTATAAAAGGTTCCACGATCCGAATAAGACCCTCCTGGTGCAAAACTTCCCATTCTTCCTACAGCTAAAGTGCCGTCTCCAAAATTAACAATATTTCTTAATGGTCCGCCATTGGTTTGATAATCATATCTTGTAAATCCAATCGAATCGCCTGGTCCTAATACTGTTGGAGTTTGAGTGGAAGTAATTAAATAGTTTGTTGTAACCGGCGCATCGTTATATCCATCAAACTTAACGCTCTTAGCAGAGTACTTATTGTTACCGGCAAAAGCAATCGCAGAAATTAACAACACTGCGATAAAAGAGATAATAGCTTTTTTAAACATGAATCCTCCTGTTAATTAATTAATTAATGGTGAGTTGGTTGTAAACAATCAAAAAACTTTTTCGTGTAATGGCGACTGCTCCTTTCCGTTTACGCATAACGATTTACGTGATTGTTATTTCTGGAAAGATAGTGTAATACGTTTTTTTTGTCAATAGGTTACTTAAAAAAAGTTAATAAAATGTAATTTTTCTCAAATCGGCGTTTATCTCATTTTTTTGCAGTTTTACAACAAAATTTTACAGTACTACTACTTTTGCATCAAACACGCCGTCAATTTTTTTTATTTGTTCAAGTACTTCGCTCGGAATTGTATGATCTACGCTTACAACTGTTAATGCTTTCTCTCCCATTCCTGAACGACCGAGAGAAAGTCCGGCGATGTTGATATTTGCTTTTGCAAGAATTGCGCCGACGTTTGCAAGCATACCGGGACGATCAATATTTGTATAATATAAAAATGTTCCTTCGGGATTTCCTTCAACAAAATATTTATCAAGGCGGACAATCTTTAAATATTTTCCGCCGAATACTGTTGCCGCAAACGAGCGGGATTCAACATCTGTTTTGTAATGCACCGTTAAAAGATTTGCATAATCTTCGCCGTCGTTATTTTTTATTTCGCTTACGCGGATTCCCATAGAATGCGCAATGTGCGGAGCGTTAATATAATTTACCGGGTTGCTTAACAACTTAGAAAACAATCCGCGCAGCGCTCCTGCTTTTATCAACTCCGTATATTTATTTAAAAGTTCGCCGCTCATTTCAACCGTAATTTCTTTCAATTGACCTTTCATTACTTGCGCCAATAATTTCCCAAGTTTTTCTGCAAGTGTTACATACGGTTTAATTTCATTCGGCATTCCTGCCTGCAGCGCAAGCGCATTTACTGCGCCGACAATTCCGCGCTCTTTTAACGCATCGGCAATTTGATGCGCAATTTGAATTGCAACTTTTTCCTGCGCTTCTTCCGTTGATGCGCCGAGATGCGGCGTTGTAACAATCTTGGGATGTTTAGAAAGCGAATAATCTTTCGGCGGTTCTTCGGCGTACGCATCAAACGCGGCTCCTGCAACATGACCGCTGTCTATGGCGCGAACAATTGCGGCTTCGTCAATTATTCCGCCGCGCGCGCAGTTGATAAGTCGAACTCCTTTTTTACATTTGGCAAGCGTTTCATCGTTAAACAATCCGCGCGTATCATTATTCAGCGGAGTGTGAACGGTAATAAAATCCGAGCGGCGAAAAATTTCTTCCATTGAAACAAGTTCAACATTCATCTTCATTGCAACATCGGCGCCGAGAACGGGATCAAATCCAATAGTCGTCATTCCGAATGCCTGCGCGCGCGAAGCAACTTCGCGTCCGATTTTTCCGAGTCCGACTATGCCGAGCGTTTTACCGAATAATTCTGCGCCGGTATATTTTTTCCTGTCCCATTGTTCGGCAGCCATACTTGCCTGCGCCTGCGGAATATTTCGTGCAAGAGCCATCATCAGCGAAAAGGTATGCTCTGCGGTGGAAATTGTATTTCCGCCCGGGGTATTCATTACAATAATTCCTTTTTTCGTCGCCGCTTCGGAATCAATATTATCTACGCCCGCGCCCGCGCGCCCGATTACTTTCATTACATCGGCAAGGTCAATTATTTCTTTTGTAACTTTTGTTCCGCTTCGAACAACCAGCGCAGCATATTCGCCGATTATTTTTTTAATTTCATCCGCAGGAAGACCCGGTTTTTCATCTACCTGAAATCCCTCCCGCGTTAAAATATCAACGCAGCTTTTTTCTATCGGGTCGGTAATTAAAATTTTTGTACTCATTATTTTTCCTTGAACGTTTCAATTTTTTTAATTCTACTGATTCGGGCAAACTAAAAAATTATCTTATTGTGTCAATAACTCATGTTACGCTATTGTATTCCTGAATAGCTCCGACCTTTAGGTCGGGGTACAGTGCAGAAACAAAAATAGTTGGACTTTTATTCGCCACGAATGCACGAATTATTAAGAT
>CAYXEE010000183.1:0-5453 GCA_964463935.1 uncultured Chitinophagaceae bacterium
AATTGGGGAAGATTTTCTTAGCGAACTTTTATTACAAAGAAACTCTCGTACTGCATTAGAAATACGCGATGCAATAATTAACGAAGTTAAAAAATTTACCGGCGATGCTCCGACTCTCGACGACCAAACCGTTGTAGTGATTAAAGCGCTGTAATCTATTTACTTCTCGTCTAATATTTCACGAACGACAATAAGCATATCGTCCGGATTGAACGGTTTGTTGAGTATTTTTTTAACTCCCAAATTCTCTAATTTAATTTTTACGTTCGGTTCAAGATATCCGGTTGCAAAAATTGCCTTTATTGCAGGTTTTATTTTTTTCATTTCTTCAAACATTGCATCGCCGGAAAGTTTTGGCAAGCCAAGATCGCTGAATACTAAATCTATTGTTTCAAAATTTTTCTTAAAAATTTCAAGTCCTTCAATTCCGTTCGATGCTGTGAGTACAGTATATCCTTTTAGGGACAATGCAATATTGGCAATCTGAAGAATTGGCTGTTCATCTTCCACAATAAGCACAGTTTCTGTTCCGCCGGAAATATTTTTTTCCTCTTTTTTCTGCGGCTGTATCGGCTGCACAACTCCTTCAGGAATAGGGAAGTAAAGCATAAAGGTTGTTCCTTTATTAACCTCGCTTTCAACATCAACAAAACCATTATGGTTTTGCATTACGCCAAAGACAACGGAAAGACCAAGTCCGGTACCTTTTCCTTTTTCTTTTGTTGTGAAGAATGGTTCAAAAATTTTATGCTGTGTTTCCTCGTCAATGCCTGCGCCGGTATCGCGTATAGAAATAGCGACAAAATCTTTATTTGCGGCGGCAGGAAATTTTTGTGCGATAGAATTTCCTTGAATAAGCGAAGTGGTTATTGTAATTGTTCCGTTTTCCTGCATTGCATCTTTTGCATTTACGCACAGATTGATGATTGCTTGATTGAACTGCGTAGAATCAATGGTAATAACCGGAATTGCTTTTTCAAGTTGCAAGTCAATCGGTACAGTACGCGGAAATGTTTCGTGAAGCATTTTTTGCGTCTCTTTAAGCGCCGTGTTTACATTTATATATTCTAATTTAACGTCCGTTCGCCGGGCAAATGTTAAAATTTGTCGCACTAATCCTGCGCCGCGATTGACAGTTTTTGTTATTATTGCAAGACTTGATTGAAATTTTTCTTCATCGCTGCGAAAACGTTCGATGAGAGAAATATGTCCGATAATTATTCCCAATAAATTATTAAAATCGTGCGCAATGCCGCTTGCTAATGTGCCAATGCTGTCCATTTTTTGCATTTCAATTATTCGTTTATCTAATTCTGCTTTTTCAATCTCTCCTTGTTTCTTTGTTGTAATGTTTCGAATTGTGCTTTGCACTCCAAGAAATTTTTCTTCCACAACTACCGGACGCGCGCTGTGCGAGAGCCATTGCGTAAAACCGGCTTTATCAAAATATCTATATTCAATTGCATTTATTTCTTTTTCATTAAATGCGTCTTCGTACGCCGATTGAGCAATGTGCAGATCCTCCGGATGGATTTTTGCAAAGAAATCGCTGTTAAAAATTTCGCTGGTTGTATAACCAAGTACGCGCTCGCACTGCGGACCAACATAAACAAAATTTTTGTCTTGGTCTTGCACCATAATAAAATCCGGGCTGTTGACCATCATCAGCCGGTACCGTTCTTCGCTTTCCTTAAGAGCAGAAGAAATTTTCATTTTTTCCGTAATATCTTGTTTTAACGCAACATAATTTGTTACGTTTTCAAATTCATCGAAGAGCGGGGAGATATACGCTTCTTCCCAAAAAAGTTCTCCGTTTTTCTTTTTGTTGCATAATATTCCCCGCCACTCTTTCCCGGAGGTTAAATTATTCCACATCTCTTTGTATATATACGGTTCTGTTTTACCGGATTTTACTATACTGGGAGTGTTTCCGATAGCTTCATCTATACTGTAGCCTGTAGTTTCAACAAATGTTTTGTTTACGTAGAGAATAATTCCTTCTTTATCTGTAATTACAACCGAAGCCGGACTTTGTTCAACGACTTGCGATAATTTTTTTATGTTCGCTATTGCTTCAACGCGATCTGTAATATCGCGAATGGTTGCCGCCATTCCTTCAACATTACCGTTTTCATCTATAAGCGGAGCGGCGTTAATTTCGCCATGAAAAGTTGTACCATCTTCCCGTATAAGTAAATACTGATCGCTGGAAGAATATTTTCCCTGCATTACTTTCATTAAGTTAGAAATTGCTTTTTCGTGGTAGAAAGGAGAAATCCACTTCAAAACGGGAACGCCGATGTATTTGTTATATTCCGCGCCGCCGAACATTTGCAATGCTTTTGTTGATAAAAACCGCAAATTTCCTTTTCTATCTGTTATTGCTATTCCGTCCGGGGAAGTATCAATAAGTTTGCGATATCGTTCTTCACTGGTTCGAAGCGCAACTTCGGTCTGTTGTTGCTCGGTAATATCAAGCCCGGTGCCAAATACGCGGAGCAGCTCGCCATTGTTATTTACAACAACATCATTTTCCGAGTGAACATAACGGATAGTTCCATCGGAGCGCACAATGCGGGCGTTATAGTGGAATGAAGTTTTATTTTTTATTCCTCCTTCAATAGTTTTTTGTACAAAACCTTGGTCGTCGGAATGAATATTTTGAATAAATCGTTCAAGCGTTGGCTGTACGCTGTTCGGGGCTAATCCAAAAATTCTAAAAAGCTCGTCGGACCACCACATAGTATTTGTTTCATAATCTAATTCCCAGCTTCCAAGATGAGCAATCTGTTCGCCGAGTGAAAGCATATTGCTTATATGTTGAATTTTATCTTCAGCAAGTTTCCGCTCAGAAACATCCCAGAACATTCCCTGAATACCGACGATTTCTCCATTGGAATTGATTATCGGAATTTTAATAATTTCAACATATATTTTTTTGCCTGTTTTACTGTCTTTAGATTCTTCAATGTCGTGAAAGATAGTACCGGTTTTTATTACGTCGTTATCATCGCTGCAGTATTTTTTTGCTAATTCCGGAGGATAAAAATCGTATGCAGTTTTACCGATAAGCTGATTAAGTGAAACGCCAAGAGTTGTAAACAGCGCTTTATTAGCGAAGGTAATTTCGCCGTTCGTGTTACTGCGATATAAATTTTGCGGCAGAGAGTTTACCAGCGAATCATACAACTCTGTTGTTTCTTGAATTTGCTGAATGGCTTTTTTTTGTTCTGTTATATCTTGAATAACGCCGATCATCACTTCGCTTTTTGTAACGGCATCAGTTTCAACTTTTCCGTAACCGTGAACCCAGCGTTCCATTCCATCGGAAATTCTAAGAATCCTGTATTCTTTATCAAATGTGCGGGTGGTGGTAAGTACATTTTGTAAATATTCCGTCATTATTTGTTGTTCTTCGGGATGAATAAGCGCGATCCAGCCCGATGCGGATTTATCATAATCGGATGGAATTCCAAAAATTTCATCAAGTGTTGAAGAACTTATCCATTTATTTACTTTAGTGTAAAATGAATAGTTACCAATACGCGCTGTTTTTTGTAATTCGCTAAGAAATCGCTGTTGTTCTTGAAGAATTTGCAATGCTTTTCTTTCTTCGGTTTGATCTCTAAATACCAGAACTACGCCGATTATTTGATTATTTTCTTTTTTTATCGGTGCGCCGCTGTCGGCAATAGGAATTTCCTTTCCATCTTTTGAAATTAAAATTGTATGGTTTGCAAGCCCGACAATCCGACCTTCTGCCAATACTTTATCTATAGGATTTGATACCTGTTCTCGTGTCTCTTCATTTATTATGTGAAAAACTTCACGTATTGACAGTCCGATAGATTCTGCTTCTTTCCATCCGGTAAGCGTTTCTGCAATGGAGTTCATGTGCCGTATGTTTCCGAACGTATCGGTTGTAATTACAGCATCGCCAATACTATACAATACTGTTCTAAATTCTTCTTCAGCAGAGCGCAGCTGATTTTCGGCAAGAAATTTTTCTTTGTACAATTCACGCTGTGAGTAAAAGAAAAACAGCCCCGTTATTGCAGCGGCTGAAAAAATAAGAAAGAGCGCAACAATAATAATAACAGTAGTACCGCGAAACTGTAATTCGTTAAGCGCCTCGGATTCATCAATTTTAGTTGTTATAAACCAGGGCGTAGTAGGAATTTTTTGTATGTCTGCAAGTACCGGAACGCCTCGATAGTCTTTTCCTTGAAAGAGTCCTTCGTGACCAAGAATAGCCCGAACGGCTGAAATCTCTTTTTTTTCTAAAGAAATTTTTAATTTTAGCGGGGCATTTGGAGTATGGCGCAAATCGTTGAGGAATAAAACGCTGTCGCCGGATTGTTTGATTATGGTTATTTCTAATGATGTGCTTGAAATGGGCGAATATAAAATAGCAGGATATAGTGTGTGTTCAGGATATACACGTAAAACTAAAGCAGCAAGCGGAGAATTTTTGGAATCAAAAATTGGAGCAATGCAATCAATAAAAATTTTATCAAGAGTTGTATCTATATCAAAATCGCCGAAAATAACTTTTTTTTCTCGTAATGCTAAATCAATATTGAATTTTGTTTGAGAAGTTAGCGTGTTGAAAAGCGAGTCTGCGGAAGTTAATATGGCGCCATTTTTAGAAGCAAGAATAACATTTCCATAATCAAAATATTTTTTCGTTACATTTAAGCGATGAACTAAACTATGAGATATATTTGTATCCTTAGGATTTTTTAAATAATTTTCAACAGCTTTTGAAAATAATGGACTTTCGAAATGAAATCCTGCATCGCCTAAACGTTCTTTCTTCCATGCAAGAATTTGTTGAATTTTTAAATCTGTTATGGAATGGAGTGTAGCACTTTTCTGAGAAAGTATTTGCTTTTTTTCCTCGTTGTAATAACGATAACTGCTGTAAATTACAAAGCAGCTAAAAAGAAAGAGAAGGGGTAGAAAAATATATCTTTTTTTCATACAGCGCCAAATTATATTGTGGTAAAAATATGTTGTGAATTTTCAGGGGGCATAGGATCACACTTATGCTGTTTATTTTGTAGTGAGAAGTTCGCCTGCCATTTTTTTGGCGAGGAATCACGTTAAGTAGCGCGTACGGGAATCGAACCCGTATTTAAGCCTTGAGAGGGCTCCGTCCTAACCGTTAGACGAACGCGCCGAATTATTTTTAATAAAGTACAAAAGGATAAAACGAAGTGCAATTGCAAAATGTGCTTTGCAGTCATCCCGCAACTGTAACCTCGACCTTTATGGTCAAGGCAAAGCGCAACCTTCACGGTCGAGGTAAAGCGCAACCGTAAAGGTTGCGGATACGAAAACTTAGTGTAACCGCAGTCAGCGACCGCGGTTACAGTTTGCGGATAGTTAGACTTAATTATTTACAATAGTGCCAAATGGCACTTGTTAATTTTTACGTTTTTTTGTAGGGT
>CAYXEE010000184.1:0-4196 GCA_964463935.1 uncultured Chitinophagaceae bacterium
CTTCGTCGTTTGGCAGATTCACTCGAAAAAGGTGAGAAGTTTGCAATTCAAATTGATGGCGAAAGAATATACGTCCCCGTACGAGCAATTTATGATATAGAGCACGAAAGAGGAGAAGAACAAGAAGAAATTGAGTTTCAAATTAAGTGGTCAAAAGATTAATTAATTAAGTTGCAGTGCGTTGCATAACCAGCTTTTCCACTCGACCGCTAATTCGCATCCGGCATTTTAATAATTTTAATGTTGATTGTTACGTATCGGCAAATTTGTTCGGCTTTGTTCTATTAAGTAAAATTGGTAATAATTATTGGCGTTGGTTCTTCGTAGCGTAATTGCTTTAATGGGCAAACGGGTGAAAAGCAACGCCTATATGCCGCATTTAATAAAGAGGATATCTATTTTTACATTTAGAAATCTCTTCTTATTGACAAATCTAGGTTAAAACTATTTTAAATAATTCTCTGAAGTTACGCAAAATAAAAAAATGCTTCGACTCGGCACAAAAAATTAAGGTCATCCTGAGCAAATCCTTTGTTTTTTGAAGGATGCGCCGAAGGATGACCTTACAAACTTAAGCGTGCCTCGCTCAGCATGACCATCTGCGTAACTTCAGTAATTCTTTCAATCTCTTGCCGTTAACTGCGGATGAGTGCAATTTTTATTACCGAATAGTAATTTTTTTGCGTCTTGTGTGAGATTTTTTAATAATCCATATCTTTTATCAGCACATTCAATGCTTCAATAGAATTGAACATCCGGTAAAAATTAAAAACATTGTCAATGCTGGAGTTGTCAGCGTCAATTCCATCTTATTGCAAATAGATTAACGCAATACGGATTGCAATAAGAGCCCAAGCGATAACAACAATTAGCGTTGCAATTTTTTTTGCAACTTGAACAAGAATTAAAAACGCAGTGATGATGGCGAGAAATCCGATTGGATCAATCAAATCTGCGGGAATTTGAATATTCGGCAGAATTAAATTAAAAAGATACACGAGAAAAGTTCCGATATAATGCGCCAGCGAATAAAGAAAAGTAAGGAATTGATTTAGAATATTTCTCCAAAGCGGTTCTGCGTTTATTTGTAAGAACATAATTTTCTCCTTTGTTATTTGCAAAAACCTGTCAGGTTTAATTGTTTATTACGTAGAAAGTACTTCCTCATTTATTCATATTCAATGGAAATCTTGTTTGTTCGCCTTATACTTGGTACATTAACAATAGAGATTGCCATTCGCTAAAATTGTAGACAGTTTTTAAAACCCGATAAGATGTCAAGCATTGTGTTTAATTAAACAACTGAAGTTACGTAAAACAAGAAGCTACCTAAAAAAGTAGTTCGTCATGCCCGAATGTCTTAATCGGGCATCCATTCAATTCCTGCCCGCCATATATTTTTTTTGTCGGCAGGCGGGGATTCCCGCTAAAAACAGGCGGGAATGACGGTTGTTTTTCGCAATCTGTTTAACTTCAGTAAACAAGTTAAAGTTGCAAAAAAATCAAACAGCAAAGAGTTTGACATCTGTTAATAAAGGAGAATATGAATCAACGCTCGTTACATAAAACTATTGAAAGTTTCGACAGTAAAGAATTTTCATCCAGCGATGAATTATTATCGCATGTCCTTCACCAAATTGTTTCTACCGACCGCATAGAAATTTCCGGCGGCAGAGTGTGGAAATTGGATAAAGCAAAATATTCGTATGTGTTAATTGCTCAAGCCGGAATGGAAAATAAAATTAAACAGGGATTTTCCGTAAAAGTTGATGAATACAAAACTTTTAAACAGCTTGTCGCTCATCGCACAATTATTGCAAAAGAAACTAATGCGTATCTGCGCAGTAAAGGAATAAACAAATTTTCCGCTACCGGCGTTGGAGAAATTGTTACTGTAAAGAATACGGCATTGTATCGTTATGTTTTATCATTCAATACCGATCTTCAACACGAAGAACTTGCTCCAACATTAAATATTATCAGTATTGCCGTCAGTTCAATGTTGAAAAACAGAAGCATTGAAAAACAATCGGCGCAATTAAAAAAAGATTTAGATAAAGCGCGCGAGATTCAACGAAGCATTCTTCCTGCGCACGAATTGCAATTTCATAATTATGAAATGTTCGGAATTTCTCTTGCCGATAGAATTGTCGGCGGCGATTTTTTTGATTATATCATCAGCGACGAAAAAGACCGCGTTGGCATTGTTATCGGCGATGCGGCAAGCAAAGGAATTTCCGCCGCTGTGCAAGCGCTGTATGTTTCCGGCGCTCTGCGAATGGGCGCTTCGTACCAAACGCAAATAAACAAACTTATCAGCAATATCAACACGCTTGTCCATCATGCATTTTCAGACGATAGATTTCTTACGCTATTCTTTGCCGAACTTATCAATGATAAACATGGCTTGTGCGTGTATGTTAATGCGGGGCACAGCAGCCCGATTGTGTATCGCGCAAAAACAAATTCTATTGAATTATTGCATGCAACAGGAAATATCATCGGTCCATTTCCCAACCAGATTTATAGAAGCGAAGGAATAATGCTGGAAAAAGATGATATTGTGCTTATGTACACGGACGGCGTTTCGGAAGCAATGGATGCCAATGGAAATCAGTACACCGAACAACGCTTAGTTACAACATTAAAAGAATTGAAAAAAGAAAAAGCGCAAAACATTGCTCGTTTAATTGTTGAAGATGTTCAAAAATTCAGCGCAAAAGGAAAATATACAGACGATAAAACAATCGTCGTTGTGAAACGCATTAAATAAATTTTTGCAGCAACAAAAATTTACATTTCCGCTATAATCACACACAACTATTATGGAGGAACTATGCACGCCGAAACGAATATTCCTGCGTTAATTAAAGAATTGCAAAGCGATGATGCAGCAACACGCTTTCACGCGCGGTACGCGCTTGTAAAATGCGGACACTCAATTGTTCCGTATGTGCTGCCTCTGTTAAATTCTTCAGCAGAACAAACGCGCTGGGAAGCGGCAAAAATTTTTACCAGCGTGATAGATGGGCGAACAGCCGCTGCGTTAACAGATATACTTACGGATGAAAGTATGGAGATTCGCTGGCTTGCGGCTGAAGCATTGATAGAATTGGAACTTCATTCAATTCCTCCCTTGCTTGAAAAATTGGAAGTTGAATTTGATGATCCTTTTGTATTGGAAGCCGCGCACCACATTTTATTTGCATTAAAACAAAAAAAATTATTATCGGAAAATCTTCTCGCGGTATTTGATTCGATTCGTTTTCTTTCGCCGAAAACATCTGTGGCAATTGCCGCGCGGAAAGCATTATGTGAACTTTAACTTATTAACTCTATGGCAAAACATAAAGAAGAAAAACCATTGATGGTAAAATGTCCTAACTGCAAACAAACGCGCGAGCCGGACTTTAATGAAACAACAAAACGCTATCTCTGTCCGCTGTGCGCCGCGCCGGTTGATGTGCAAGTGATTATAGAAAAGAAAAAGAGAGGGATTCGATGAAAAAATATTTTTTGTTTTTTCTTTTGTTCTGCGTTTCACAAATCAATTCAGCGCAGCAGCTGCCGAAAGATTTTGATTCGTATGTTGAAAGCGTGCAGCAGGCGTTTAACGTACCGGGAATTTCAGTCGCAATTGTAAAAGATGGAAAAGTTGTTCTTGCCAAAGGATACGGCGAGAAGAAAATCGGAAGCGGCGATAAAGTGGACGGCAAAACAAATTTCAATATTGCTTCAAATACAAAAGCATTTATCGGTACATCGCTCGGTATGCTGGTTGATGATGGAAAAATTCAATGGAATGACAGAGTCATTGATTATCTTCCATGGTTTCAACTTTCCGACCCGTATGTTACGCGCGAAATGCGGATTATTGATCTGCTTGTGCATCGCAGCGGACTCGGACTAGGAGCGGGCGATTTACTCATTTGGCCTACAAATACGTTTGAGCAAAAAGAAATTGTAAAACGATTCAGAAATATTCCGCTTGCAACAAGTTTCCGAAGCGTCTATGCGTATGACAATATTTTATATCTTATCGCCGGAGAAGTTATCGAAGCGGTCAGCGGAATGCCGTGGCAGGGATTTGTCCGCGCGCGAATTATTCAGAAACTTGGAATGAATAATACAACAGTTACATTTGGCGAAGCAATTAAAAAAGGAAATTTCGCAACGCCGCATGCAGAAATTAATAA
>CAYXEE010000184.1:4206-5424 GCA_964463935.1 uncultured Chitinophagaceae bacterium
CTGTTGCGGCATCAGACAGCGACAAAACAAATCCTGCGGCAAGTATTAACACGAATGCAGAAGACATTGCAAAATGGATGATTTGCCAGCTTGATTCCGGGAAAATTTCTGGTAAAGAAAAATTGTTTTCACCTGCAACAGCCCGAATGCTTTGGTCTGTTGTTACTCCGCTTCCTGTTACAAAAGTTGCAAAAGAACTCTCTCCGTTACAGCCGAATTTTGCAGGTTACGGCGGAGGATTTTTAACGCGCGATTTTCGCGGAAAAAAATTAGTCTGGCATACCGGAGGATTAAGCGGATTTGTTTCGCTTGTTGCTATGATTCCTGAATTACGCGTTGGAGTTGCAGTGTTTACCAATCAAGAAATTTCCGGCGCATTTTATTCAATCGGCTGGCGCGTGTTGGATCATTATCTCGGCGAAAAATATGATTGGCTTGCGGCGTACAAAGCCGTGAAAGCAAGAACTGATTCTATGAATGCTGAAAAGAATAAAAAGACAATGCAATCGCGCGATTCACTTTCAACGCCGTCGCTTCGTTTAGAAAAATATGCAGGAAAATATTCCGATGCGTGGTACGGCGATATTGTAATTGAAATGCGAAACGGAAAATTATTTATGCAAATGTCGGCAACGCCTTCGCTCGGCGGATATTTAGAACATTATCAATATAACACTTTCATCGCGCGATGGAGCGATCCGGAAATGCGCGCCGATGCGTTTGTAACATTTTCCTTAAATCCTGACGGCTCAATTGAGCATGCAAAAATGAAAGCCGTTTCGGCGGATACAGATTTTAGTTTCGATTTTCATGATTTACTTCTTAAACCGACAAAGTAACTATGAGCGAACAGCCGAACAATCCGCTGCATGGAAAAACGCTCGATATGATTCTGCACGAATTGGTAAATTATTACGGATGGAGAAAACTTGGAACAATGATTCGTATTAGGTGTTTTACCGATGACCCGAGTATAAAATCGAGTTTGAAATTTCTACGCACAACGCCCTGGGCGCGAAAAAAAGTTGAAGATTTGTATGCAAAAACTTTTTTTAAATAACCGAAGTTGGAACGTTCCCGCAGGGAATTTTTGTAAGAACACGCGACAGCGCGTTCCATAACAGGAACATCTTTTCGGATGTTCCTACACGGAAATATATGTTGGAACGTTCGATAGAACGTTCCATTAAAAGAACGTCTTTTCAGACGTTCCCAAAA
>CAYXEE010000185.1:0-5399 GCA_964463935.1 uncultured Chitinophagaceae bacterium
GCAGTAATTGAAATTCCGATTCGCTTTTTATAGAAAGCCGGCGGCGCAATTGGCGCGATTTAAAACCTTCGCGCGGATGTTTTCCAAAAAATTCGAGAACGCGTTCCCGAAGCAGTACTGTTTCCATAAGAATTTAAAATGTGAAGCGGTAATAAATGCGCGCTCCGAGCGTTGTTCGCGCTTGAATCGTGTAGTCTAAGTTTTCTGTTTTCTTTTCAACTTCCAGCATAAAATTACGGCGTCGGCGTTCCAGCGGAATTTGCACGCTGAAGTTTGCGTTGTTAATATCGGAAAAAACTCTTCCGCCGAGATTAACGATAATTTCATTGTATTCGCCCGTAATTCCAATATCGGGGTCTGCGCCGACCTGACGAACTTCGAATCGTTTTACAAACGGAACATTATTTTTCTGAATAAATTCCATTACGTAACCGGAAAGCATTTGATTTAAATACGTTCCGCCGATGGATTGCGTAATTTGTTCGGTAATTCGCTGACGGTCTTGCGCCGTTAAATCATCGCGGAATTTTCCGGGCGTTCCCGGCGAGGAAGTAAGCAAAAATGAAATTGCATCGTTTTCAACATCGCCGGCGCGCGGAATTTCTTTTCCATCTTGATCGAGAATTGCCAATCCCATTTTTACTTTTGGAACTGCGCGCGTGCCGGAAATATTCAGCGTTACTACAACGCGCTCTTCTTTTTTGCACTCATCTTTAGAAAGTCCGGCGCCAACGCAGTGCGTTCCTTCATATTTTGCGGTAATATTCAACTGCGGATTATCCGGCGGACCGATAAAGATTAACGAACCGCTTGCAACAAAATTTTTGTAGAAAGTGTATTTCGATTCGTTGCCGACGTTAATTGTTCCGCGCAATTGCACGCCTCTGAAATCTTTGAGAAGCGTTAATTTCCCATTTAATTCGGCATATAATTCTTCGTACGAACCCGCAGTATTGTTAAAAATAAGATTTATGCGGACATTTCCCTGCGTATGTATTGTTAGTTCGTAGCCGAAATTATCCGCAAAAGTTTTTTCCTTTCCATTTGCCGCAGTTTGAATCGCCTGCTGAATTGCTTGTATAACAGGAATTATTTTTACCGTGTCAACAGATTTTTTTACTGTGTCGTTAACAAAAATAACGCCGGTGTATTTTTCAAACGAATATGATGTTGCTTGCTGCGTTGGAGGGAAGACAAGATTTGATTGCTTTATCAGCGCCGTTCCTATAATTCGTGATTGTTCGGGCGAACCTTCAAAGCGTAAACCGTTCTCATCGGTTCCGCCGATTAAATTTCCATAGAATGAACTTGTCAGCGTGCGCGAACGTTCCAGCATTACAAGAAGCTCTCCTTTGGCAGAAATGTGATATTCATTAGGCAAAAATCCTTTCAATACAATATATCCGCCAAGGTTCACTTTTCCTTTTGCATAATCGGAGGTAAGATTGGTAACGTTCACTCGATCAAGAAAAATTTTATTTTTATCAAATACAATTTCGCCAAAAGCATTGTAGGTTATTCCCGTCATATCCATTGTAAAGCTGCCGTTATTCAACACTGCGCTGCCGTTAAACTGCGGAACTGCTAACGAGCCGGCAAGAGAAATTGAAACGTCTAATGAACCGCTTACATTTACTAATTCGGAAATAAACGGATCAATCGCCGAAATTTGCAATTGGTTTGTATGCACAAACAAGTCAAGCCCTTCGCGGTCAATACGCGATGCCGTTTCAAGAAATGATAGATCAATCGGAATTGTTCCGCGCACTTCTGCAATAGTATGTTGAATTGTATCGTTGAAATTGAATAATTGCGCATAAACAGCCGCTGTTTTTTCTTTGTATAAAAGTTCCGCAGTACAATTTCCGATTGTTGTTGAGCGATGAGAAATGTTTATTGCATCGCCCTGAAAATGTATTTCAGGATTTTCTAACGAACCGGCGACGCTGATTTTTCCATTCACATTACCGCCAAGCATCAGCGCTTGTTCTTGAAATTCTTTTGAACGCGCAAAGAAATAAAGATCGGAAATATCAAAATTAGAAATTGACGCCGCGGCTTGTAACGAATTATCAAATCCAAGTTTTCCCGCAAGGGTAAAACGCTCTTCGCGATGACCGAATATTGAACTATCAACCACAATGCCATCGGATGAAAGGGAAATGGTAACCGGCGTTAAGGCGCGCACATCAAAACCAAAATAGCGAAGATACATAGTTGAAAATTGTATTGAATCGCGCGTATCGGTTACCGCAAAATTTCCGTTTGCGGCAAATGAAATGGTAGAATCTACATCGCTGGAAAGAGAAAATGTTCCGTGTCGGCGCTTCAATTCAATAGTTACATTCGGCTGGCGAAGCGTTGTTGCGCCGGCAATAATTTCTTTTCCGTACAGTTGAACAGACGCCGAAAGCGAATCAAACGATGTTTTCCGTTCCTGGTCATTGGTAAATCGCAGATCAATCTCGCCGTTCGAAATTCCCACCGGCGCCGTTGTATCGGCAAAATATGCGTGATCTATTTTGCCGGATGCGGTAAAAGAAATATCGTCCGCTGTTTCGCGCAGCAGCCCGCGCAGCGAACCGATTGCGTCAAATTCCGGCAGACCGAGAACGATGGCAATCGGTTTTAAATTTTTTACTCTCACCGTATATTCAAGCATGCTTTGTTCGGTGAATTTTTCTTCATACGCGCTGTTTGTATCCTGTACTACAACAAAACTTGTATCTATAATACGGCGCTGATACGAATAAAATTGTTCAAAATTTTTCGCCTGCACGGCAAGATTCTGTAATAATCTGTTAAATTCAAAATCGCCGGAAATAGAAATGTCTGCCAGCGGCGATTCTACATCAATCGTACGGTAGCCGTTATTTTCTTTAATACTGCAAAATGCGCCGGCAGAATCAAACGCATATTGATTATACGTTGAAGGAAGAAAATCTATCTGTATCTCCGAACTGCCGTTAAAAGGAATAAACGAATTTGCCTGCAGCTGCAAATTAAAAGAAAGTTCGGATGTATATTTTTTATCGCGCAGTATTTTTGCAAAATTCGCCTGACGAATTTTTGCATTAAGATTATATTCCGGTATATCTCCGCGCGTATAATTAAAAATACTGGTTGCACGAATGTCTCCTTCGGGAGAATAGGAAGAAAATTTCCATTCCAAAATTTTATTTTTTGCAGAAACATCCAATTCCGCGCGCGTAAACAATACATTGTAAAAATATGAAGAATCTAATTGTATTGAAGCGGTTGAATTCAACTCTTCAATAGAGACGCCGCTTCCCTGAAGCGTAAGTTCGCCGCTGAGATTGGAATACAGATCGCGGCGAGAAAAAATTTTTTCTAGATTGATATTGAAAAATTTTACTTGCGATGAATATTCCAACTCCGGTTTTCGAATATCCATTGCGTATTGAATCGCCGCATTGCCCGCAGGAGTTTTCAGCGTTCCATCAACCGCAAAATTCAGCGGCTCGCCCTGATACCGAAAATCAAATGTTGATTGCCCAAGGCCGGGATAATTCGGAATATTGAAAAACGGAAGAAGTTTCGGCGCATCGGTCGGTTCTATTATACTGTTGAGCGAAGTTATATCAAGATATAATTTTTCCGGCGTATGAAGTTTTGAAACTGTTCCAAGCAGACGAATGTGCGTTGTTCCAAAATCTGCGTTCAGTTTTTCAATATTTATATTCCCAAATTCTCCGCTCATTTTTGATTCAATATCAACGCTTCCCTTTAAGAAATACAGTTCGGGAAGAAATACCTGCAAATCGCGAAACGCAACGGTGGAGCGTTCCATTGTTAACCAAAGAGGAAGATGTTCCATCATTTCCAGCGATGGAATTGCAAAAACACCAACGCCGTTCATCTGCGCAGAAAACTTGAGATGAGAATCCGGCGTTTTAATTACAACATTGTTCATAACGGAGTGCGCCGTATCGTGAACAATTGAAGCAGAAAATTCTTGCAGCGTAAATTTTTGCCGGGGCGATTCAAATGAGATATTACGAATTTGCGCTTCTTGTTTTTTTTCTGTGTAAAAACCGGAAAGCCGGATATGTACTTTTTGCAGTTTGATATTGGAATAATTGAGCGACGGCTCTCCCGCTTCATCGAAAACTTTCGCTTCAAAATCTCCGGTGGAATCTATGAGAGAAAAAATTGCGTTGCGAATTTCAAAATCTTTAATATCGGCGCGAAACGACGAGGGGGACGAATCCGGCTCGGCAGAAACATTTGAAAGCATAGCAACATTCCACATTCCATTTTTAAAGCGGGTAATGTGAATAGAAGGATTTTCAATTACAGCGGAAACAATAGTTGCATTGTTTTTAAATAATTTCAACGGATCGTACCGTACAGAAATTTTTCCCGATTCAATAAACGGCGCATCGTTTACGTACACCAAAAGCGTATCTATGCTGAATCCGGTAAACAAATTTCCCTGAATTTCTCCAAGATAAAAAGCTGCGTTAACATTATTTTTTAAAACATTGTACAGTGTTGAACGAAGTCCGTCGCGAAACAACGATGTTTGCGTAAACGCAGCGGCTCCGGCAAGCGCCGCAAGAAATAGAAGCGTTCCATACAGCGTTATTTTGGAAATTCGTTTAACCATTATTTGCGGGTAAATTTTTTATTCGCTCAACAATGTTGGTGGTAGATTTATCGGGAACAAACGCGATTGTTTTTACTGTACCGCCTGCATTTTCTACAATATCGCGTCCGACAATATTTTCAATTGAATAATCGGCGCCTTTTACTAAAATATCCGGCACAACAGATGTAATAAGATTGTACGGCGTATCTTCATTGAACAGCACAACAACATCCACCGAAATAATCTGGGAGAGAACAAATGCTCTGTCGTCTTCCTGTACAATTGGACGAAGCGGACCTTTAATTCGTTTCACGGATGCATCGGTATTCATGCCGACAATCAACACGTCTCCCAATTTTTTTGCTTCTGCAAGATATTCAACATGTCCGCGATGCAAAATATCGAACACGCCGTTGGTAAAAACGACAATCTTTTTTTGCGCTTTCCATTCGGCGCGCAATGCAACGCTTTCTTCGATTGATAAAACTTTTCCCATTGTATTATTATTGATTAGTAATCAGGTCTTCTTGTAATATTTTCGGATCAATCGGCACAATACCGACTTCGCCGACGACAATTCCGCCTGCGTGATTTGCAATTACCGCCGATTCCTGCATTGAAGCGCCGGCTGCAAGCAGTGTTGTTAATGTTGCAATTACCGTATCTCCCGCGCCGGAAACATCTGCAACATTGCGCGCTTTTGTCGGAATGTGCTAGACGGCGCCGTTCTTTTCAAACAACGACATTCCTTTTTCGCTTCGCGTTAATAAAATATTTTCTGCATTCA
>CAYXEE010000186.1:0-5379 GCA_964463935.1 uncultured Chitinophagaceae bacterium
GGAATGACGGGATTCAGGTTTTGAGTCCTTAAACATCATTTTGCGTAACTTCGGTAAGAAACAAAACCTAACAGGTCTTTACTTGTCCGCCTTGCTTCATCTTTTGGCGGAAGACCTGTTAGGTTTAATAATCAATTTACAAATGAAATATTTTTTACTATTATCTTTTTTTGTTTTTACTGCACTTCACGCGCAGTGGACAAATTTTCGCGTTTATCCCAGCGGAATTACACAGACGGAAGTTTTTGCAGTTCGTCATCCGCTGCAGCCGAATACAATTTTTGCCTCCGCAAATACAATCAATACAAGCAACGCATTTGTGAGCGAAGGAATTTATGTCTCTACCGATGCGGGAATTTCGTGGAAAGGAAGCGATACATGCAAAGGCTCTCCTATTACATTTCACAAAGGCGACCCGGGAATTACCATTGATAAAAATGGAACATTCATTCTTACGCGGCTTGGATTTGCCGACGGATTATATGCGCATTTTTCCACAGATAATGGCGCAACATGGTCAAGTCAAAGAACTATTGCTGAAGAAAAACAAGACCGCGCCGCTACAATCAGCGATACCGTTTCTAAAAGTAATTTTTACGGAAGAACGTACACAGCATACGTAGAATTTCTTCCACCGTTTCCGATAAAATTTTCGTATTCCGATAACGGCGGAAATTCGTGGAGCGCGCCTGTTGCAATTAACAATCCGCCAAGCCGATCGCAAGGCGCAGAACTTTCGCTCGGCAACAACGGCGAAATATTTACAACGTGGGCTGGCGTAATCAATTCGTCTCCGTTTACAGAAGATTACATCGGATTTGCAGTTTCAACAAACGGCGGCGCATCGTGGAATGTTAAAGAAAATATTATTGACATCAATGGAATTCAAGGAACGCTTGCAGAAAAATCTAATATTCGCGTCAACGGTCTTCCAAAAATTGATATTGATCGTTCCAATTCTCCGCGCCGCGGTTGGTTATATATTGTTACAACGCAAAAAAAACTTTCCCCCGCAGGAAATGATCCTGATATAATTTTATACCGTTCTACAGATTACGGCGCAACGTGGTCCAATGGAATCCGTGTAAACCAAGACGCGATGAACAACGGAAGAATTCAATACTTCCCGGCAATTCATATTGATGAATTCGGCGGCGTGAATATTCTTTATTATGACGATAGAAAAACCGTCGGCGACTCCGCTTCGGTTTTTCTTTCCCGTTCGACCGATGGCGGCGAAACGTGGAATGATTTTCAGATAAGCGATAAAAATTTCAAACCGAAATCTATCGGCGGACTTGGCGCGGGATATCAAGGCGATAATATTTCATTAACAAGCGTTGGGAATATTTTGCTTCCATTTTGGATGGACAACCGCAGCGGCATTTACCAAATTTGGAGCGCGCGCGTTCCGATTTCTTCATTAGTTTCTGTAAAAGAATTAAATCAATCAATACATAAGTTTGAATTATTTCAGAATTATCCTAATCCGTTTAATCCAACCACAACAATTACCTATACCCTCTCCCCTAACCCCTCTCCCTTAGGGAGAGGGGAAGGGGTGAGGGTTACATTAAAAATTTATGATCTTCTCGGTAAAGAAATCGCCACGCTTGTAAACGAAATGCACGAGCCGGGAATTCATTCCTTTCATTTCTCATCTACAAATCTTAACTTATCAAGCGGCATCTATTTCTATCGGCTTCAAGCAGGAAATTTTTCCGCAGTAAAAAAACTAACAATAATAAAATAACAAGGTTTGGTATGTTTTCTTTTCTTCCAAAGCGGCTTCCGCTTTTTCTTTTTTTATTTTCCTTCGGTTATCTTCAAGCGCAAACTATTTTTGAAAAAGGAGCAGAGCAATGCGCACTTAAACAAACTCGAAAAGAAAATTCGCAGCTTCTGTTAGAAAAATCGGTCAACACTCCGAAACATACATTTGATGTTTTACATTACGCGCTGAATCTTGATTTATATGCAAATTTTTTAAGTCCATATCCGAAATCGTTCGCCGGTTCGGTAACAATTTCCTGCAAAGCGGAAACAACAATTTCTACCATTGAATTGAATGCGTCTGATTTTTCTTTAACAATTGATTCCGTTGCTATGGCGGGAAAAACATTTTCACGAGCATCCAACATTCTTACCGTAACGCTCAATTCCTTAAAATCTGCCGGCGATACATTTACCGTGAAAATTTTTTACCGCCATAATAATGTTACCGATTACGCATTTTACGTAAGCGGCGGATTTGTATTTACAGATTGTCAACCGGAAGGCGCGCGTTCGTGGTTTCCATGCTGGGACCGTCCATCGGATAAAGCAACATTTGAATTGAAAGCAAAAACTCCTTCATCCGTAAAACTCGGTTCTAATGGAAAATTAATTTCTACAGCAACAAACGGCGATTCGGCGTGGTTTCATTGGAAAAGCAGAGATCCGATTTCAACATATCTAATAGTTATTTCTGCAAAAGTTGGATACAATCTTGATATTGTGTATTGGAAGAAACTCTCCGATCCAAATGACAGCGTGCCGATGTATTTTTACTGGAACAGCGGAGAAAACGCAGCAAATCTTGCAAATATAAAATCTAAAATTATTCCAATGACCACATATTTTTCCGAATTATTCGGCGAACATCCGTTTGAAAAAAACGGATTTGCAACGCTGAACAGTCAATTTACGTGGGGCGGAATGGAAAATCAGACGCTCACAAGTTTGTGTCCGAATTGCTGGGGAGAAAATTTAGTTTCGCACGAATTCGGACATCAATGGTTCGGCGATATGATTACATGCGGCACGTGGGCAGATTTGTGGCTGAACGAAGGATTTGCAACGTATTGCGAAGCCCTTTGGTTTGAAAAAACAGGCGGTTACATTTCTTACAAGAACGATATTGACGGCAATGCAAGTTATTATCTTTCGCGCAATCCCGGCTGGTCTATTTACAATCCATTATGGGCAAAAACAACTCCCGGTACAAGTACATTGTTTAACACTGCAATGACGTATATGAAAGGAGCGTGCGTTATTCACATGCTTCGTTATGTTTTGGGAGATTCTGTTTTCTTTAAAGCAATTAAAGATTATGCAACCGACACAATTTCTTTTAAATACAAAAATGTTGTTACCGCAGATTTTGTAACAAAGATTAACGAATCCACCGGACAAAATTTACAGTGGTTTTTTGACCAATGGGTTTATGGACCAAATCATCCTGTGTACCAAAACAAATATTCTATCTCACAGATTGATTCTGCAAATTGGAATGTAAAATTTGTTGCCCGCCAAACGCAAACCAACGCCGGATTTTTTACGATGCCGATAGAAATTTATGTTGCGTTTAAAAATGGCTCGGATACTACAATCCGCGTATTTAATAATTCAAACGACCAAATATTTAATTTTCAATTCAAAAAACAGCCAACTGCAGTCGGTTTTGATGTGCGGGACAATATTGTGTTAAAGCAAAGCACCTTAACAAATATTGATAAATACGAAACGCCAATTCCTGTTGGATATGAACTCCATCAAAATTATCCGAATCCATTTAACGGAACAACGCAAATTCGTTTTTCTCTTTCTAAAGCAGGATTCACAACAATAACGTTGTACGATTTGCTCGGAAAGAAAATTACACAAATTGCAAATAATGAATTTCCCGCCGGAGAAAATGCAGTTTCATTTAATGCTTCATCAATTGCGTCCGGCGCGTATTACTACTCAATTCAGTCGGGAGAGTTTACGGCAACGAAGAAGTTGGTTTTGATGAAGTAAGGCGACGCTATACTTGGCAGAATATATCTACTATGAAAATGAAACAAAAATTAACAATTAAGAATTTAATAAAAGAAGCGCAAATTTTTTGTGTTGAACAATCCAAAGTTCAACACAAAGAACTTTTTGGAATAACTGACGGCAAAGCCGTTGGCACGCTCATTGAACAAAAATTTCAAAACCACTTACGCAAAAAATACAAAGTTACAATTGGTTCTTCTGCAAACGGTATAGACCTCCCTTCTGACGACATTTTAACCGATATTAAAGTAACTTCCATTAAGCAGCCTCAATCTTCTTGTCCATTTAGAGATGCAAAACAAAAAATTTTCGGTCTTGGCTACAACTTACTTGTTTTCGTTTACAACAAATCTGACGACGTCAAAACCAAATCAGCAGCATTAAATTTCGTAAGCTGAACATTTGCGGCAAAAGAAAGAACGGCTGATTATACAATTACTTTCCGTTTAAGAGAAATGATTAAAGATAAAGCTAATGAAGAAGATATTATTGCATACTTACAAGACAAAAATATTCCAGCAGACGAAATAACATTAGCAAAATTAGCTAAGCAAATTTTAAAAATACCGCCAGAACAAGGATATTTGACTATTTCCAATGCGTTGCAATGGAGATTACAATATCAAAGAATTGTTACTCTTACCAACGAAGTAAAAGGAATTACCAAAATTGTAAGCTATAACAAACCTCAACGATGAAAGCGTTCCATGCAAATATTTCTCATCAGGTTTCAGATTTCTTAACTAACAATCTGATGAAAATTGCATCATTTGAGAAGGCAAATCAAAAAATGTTTGATATCATCGGCATCACGCATTTTTTTGATAACAATGAAGAATTAGAAACTCTTAAAGATGTTCTTTCAGTAAAGCATTTTATTGTTGAAGAACCCGACCGGGCAGAATACGGCGACTTTCAAACAAATTCAGATTTAGCTCATACGGCGGCTTTGCACTTGGCATCAATAGGAATATCGCCAGAAATTATAATTGAACCGACCTGCGGGAAAGGAAATTTTATCATTGCTTCTTTACGCAACTTTAAAAACATTAAAAATGTTTTGGGAATTGAAATTTACAAACCTTACGTATGGGAAACTAAATTCAATATTATAGATTTTTTCCTTTCTCATCCTGCCGCCATTAAACCCGAAATTTCAATTGCCCATTGCAGCGTTTTTGATTTCAAAGAAATTGAAAAAAAACATTCAACAAAAAATATTTTAATAATTGGAAATCCGCCTTGGGTAACCAATTCAAAATTAGGCAGTCTTAACTCGACTAATCTTCCTAAAAAAACAAATTTTAAAAATCATAACGGTTTAGATGCGATAACAGGCAAAAGTAATTTTGACATTGCGGAATTTATTACGCTAACTATGATTAAGACCTTTCAGAATATGAAGGGAAACTTATTGCTGCTCGTTAAGAATTCAGTAGTTAAAAACATCGTGTTCGACCAAAATAAAAACCGGTACAAAATTTCATCTATTGAGAAACATTGCATTGATAGTAAAAAAGAGTTTAATGTTTCCGTAGAAGCAGCGTTGTTTTTTTGTCAACTAAATTCCCTCCCGGC
>CAYXEE010000187.1:0-5322 GCA_964463935.1 uncultured Chitinophagaceae bacterium
AAAAAATATTTTTCAGCTTGTCCGCCTTCTTTTTGGCGGGTTTGTTCAAACATCATTCCCGGCGCCGTGCCGACTTTGTTGCGTATTACCGTGCAATTTTTTGGAACTAATGCTTGGTCAAGATTGGTTTGAATCAATTTAATATTGCGGCGTGAAGCCAATTCTTTAACATCTTCCAATACCTGTTCATTTACAACAAGTTCGGTATTAAAAAATTCGCAGACAATTTTTTTTGTAATATCGTCGTGCGTTGGTCCGAGTCCTCCGGTAACACAAACAACATCAGCGCGAGTAAATGCAGAAGAGAACGCTTCAATAATAATTTCTGAGTTATCGCCGACTGTGGTCATTCGTTCAACATATACTCCGACTGAATTTAATTGTTCGGCGATAAATGCTTGATTGGTATTTATTACTTGACCGATGAGAAGTTCATCGCCGATGGTGATGATTTCAGCTTTCATAATTGGAACGGCGGAATGAACCTGATTGCGATTTGCAGGATAAAATTAGTATAAATTCCGGCAATAACATCATCGAGCATAATATTCCATCCGCCGGTTTTTTTATCAAAATCTGCGGCGGGATACGGCTTAAGAATATCAAGAATTCTAAAAATTAAAAATGCGGCAAGAATTGTTTGCCAATTTAATGGCATTCCGAGCATACTAATCCACATTCCGACAACTTCATCAATCGTAACAATTTTCGGGTCTTGACCGTGAATTTTTTCTAATTTTTCGGCTGAAATGCCGCCGAGAAAAAATGCAATAATAATTGCCGGAACTAAAACAAATAATTCAGAAAAATTAGGAATAAAAAAAAATAGAAGAGCGAATGCAGAGCCGGCAGTTCCGGAAGCAAAAGGAAAATATCCGCTGAAAAATCCGGTACCGATAAATTTAGTAAAGAAAGAAATATTATTCTGTTCGTTCTGTAGTTGTGTCATGAGCGAATTTTTTATAGAGTTCTTTAATGGTATTCCAATTTGAATATATATAGGCAATTCCCGTCCACGCTGTAATCGCGGTAATGCTAAGCATGGAAATTTCTATAAAAGCCGGCGTAGCGTATTCATCAATAAATATTCCGTACGAGGTGAGAATCCAATCGGTTGAACGGATAATAAATATTAACATAAAAACATAAATTACGGTCATTTGTAAAAATGTTTTTGTTTTTGCCAGCGACTTTGTTTCAAAAATTTTGTAATGATATTCGGAGTAGGAGCGGAGGATTGTAATTACAAAATCGCGCACAACAATAACCAACACCATCCACGTTTCTGCATAGCCGATAAAAGTAAAAGAAATGAATGCGGCGGATGTCAGCACTTTATCAGCTAACGGATCGAGAAATTTTCCCCAGCGCGTAATATAGCCCCAGCGGCGTGCAACGTAGCCGTCGTACCAATCGGTGCTTGCAGCAAGAATATAGACTAATAATGCGAACTGTCTGTAATTTGGATTTTCAGAAAAAAACAGGAATACGAAAATCGGAGTCAAAAGAATCCGAAGCAAAGTGAGTTGATTTGGCGGAGTTAAGGAGAACAATATCTTCAACTTTCAATAAATAAAAATAGAAAAAGGTCATCAAAGATGACCTTTTTACAATGAAATAACAAAAAACGTTAAACAGCTTTTTGAATTTTTCCTGCTTTAAGGCACGAGGTGCAAACGCGAATACGTTTTACAGAACCATTAACAACTGCGCGAACTTCCTGTAAATTTGGAAGCCAACGGCGCGGAGTTCTATTGTTAGCGTGGCTAACATTATGACCTGCTGCCGGACCTTTTCCGCAAATTTCACAAAACTTTGCCATTACTAAATCACTTTCCTTTCTAAATTCAATTTTTTAGCTTTGCAAATATAGCAAATTGTATTGAGTTTCGCAAGAATTACAATTGGTTGTGATTATGAAAAATTTTCATTTCGTTATGAAAGAATTCTTTGTTTGAAATTTTCATTTTGCTACATTAGAAAAAGATAAAAGGAGAAAAGAATGAAAAAATTGTTTGTTTTGTTGTTTGTTGTAGCTTCTCTGGCATTTTCGCAGGGAGCAAACCATGTGGTAATCAGCGAAGTTGGACCGATGGGCGGGGCAAGTTCTGTATTTAATACGGGTGAATTTATTGAATTATATAATCCTACTCCATCAGATATTACTTTTGGCGCTAATGTTACTATTTCATCTGGCGAAGGGAGTGGAGCTAATGCCGCGGCTTGGACATTATCTCTTGCAGGAAAAACAATTAAGGCATACGGTTTTTATCTTATTGGCGATGGCGGCGCAATAGCTGTAACTCCCGATGTTGCATTTCCGGCAAGTAAAAATTTGTCAAATGGAAATTCCGCAAGAGCATATGTTCAACTGAAAGATGGGGCTGCAATTATTGATGCTTTTGGCTGGGATAAAGCAAATGTTAATCCGCCAAATTGTGAAGGTACTGCATTTACACCATCGAATAGTAATTCTGATAAGAAATCGTTTGAACGCAAAAGCGGTCCGCTGGCAACTGCGCCGGATACGCTTGGCAATGCGTGGGATACCGAAAATAATTCTGTTGATTTTTTTGAAAATGCCGCCGCAAAATCAAATCCACAAAATTCATCAAGCAAGATAGAAAAAAATCCGTATGAAACCGGTCCGGCGAATCCGGGTTCTGCATCAATTTTACCGGCGCGATGGAAATATAATACGCCGACAAATGTAACAGTAAAAATTACGGTTGCCGGAACAGATTCATTAAAAGGAATTCGCATAATTAAGCCGAATACATTCACTTGGAATTCGGCTTCCATAACTGTTCATCCCAATACAGTAACAATAACAAATTCTAATGATACGACAACGCTTACGAATGTTCTTTTGAAAGGAACAGACAGCGTAGTTATTTCAATTCCGAATGTTACGGCAGCAGATAGTACGAATGATTTTTCGTTAAGTATTAGAACAAGTAAAGATGGAAATTCATTTTCGGGAATAGCAACACAACCAACTACGCTTGTGTATGGTACGCCGCGTCCGGTTGCAATGATAAAAAAGAAAGAAGCGAACGGAACGCATTCTCTGCTTGGTAAATGGGTTGTAACAAAAGGGGTGGTAACAGTTGCAAATGAATTTCTTGGACCTTCATATTTGCAAGATGGAACAACAGGATTTGCAATTTATGATTCATCCGTAAGCAATTATATTGAACGCGGCGATGAAATTGTTTTACTTGGAAAAGTTGCGCCGTTTAATGAGTTGTTCGAATTAGTGCCGGCAATTATGCTTGAGAAAATTTCCGAAGGAAATTATTTTGATACTGCGGTTGTAGCAATTCCGCAAGTAAAAGGTCAGCCGCAAGCGGGCGTTGAACAGTACGAAGGAAAATTGATTCGCATAAATAAAGTTTCTAAAGTTTTAACGCTTGCCAATCAACCGACTACAACATTTGCTACAAGCGGCAGCGGAACGAATTACAAAATTGTTGTTGGAACCGATACTCTGGAACTGCGAGTAAGCTCGCGAACAAATCTTGCAAATCTTGCAGTGCCGGGAAGTATTTTTGATGTTGTCGGCGCATTAGGACAATTTGGAATAAACTATCAAATTCTACCCCGCTCATATCATGATATTATTGTTGAAGGTTCGGGTCCGCGCATCATTTCCGGCGCGCCGTACGAAACAGGAATTACTACCAGCAGTATTACATTTGTATGGCAAACAGAAACGCCCGGAACTTCCATTGCAAATTACGGAACAACAACAGCGTACGGAAACACTGTTATTGATACAAATAAAGTTACGCTGCATCAATTAACTGTTACAGGATTACAGCCGGCAACAATTTACAATGTGCAGCTTGGTTCTGCCAATGCAAATGGAACAACGTACACTGTAAATAATATTGTTTCAACTTCATCGCTTACCTCAACCGGCGTAATGCAAGTGTATTTCAATCAAAGTGTAAATACTGCATTAGCGCGCGGAGAAAACGCACAAGTTGCAAATCTTTCAACAAAATTAATTGAAAGAATAAATGCTGCAACAAAAAGCATTGATGTTTCTTTGTATAGTCTTAGCGGAACAGCTGGTGCAAATGTTGCAACCGCGTTAATTCTTGCGCAGTCTCGCGGCGTAAAAGTTAGAGTAATTGGTGAAAAAGATAATCAGACTACCGCGCCGTGGAATACGCTGAAGAATGCAGGAATTCCGGTGATTGACGACGGCTACGATGCAGTAAATGCCGGCGCCGGATTGATGCACAATAAATTTGTAGTATTTGATAACCGCGATACGACTTCGGATACAGATGACTGGGCTTGGACAGGATCGTGGAATGTAACAGATCCGGGAACAAATAACGATGCGCAAAATGCGATTGCAATTCAAGACAAAGCTCTTGCAAATGCTTATACAGTAGAGTTTGAAGAAATGTGGGGAAGCCGTACCGAAACCCCGAATGCTGCAAATTCCAGATTTGGCGCAAGAAAAGTAGATAATACGCCGCACTTTTTTGTCATCAACAATACTCCGGTGGAATTGTATTTCAGTCCATCGGATAGAACAAACGCACAAATTTTAAAAACAGTTTCCAAAGCAAAATCTTCCATCAATTTTGGACTGTTGACATTTACACGAAGCGATGTTGGAACTGCGCTTGTGAATAAGAAAAAAGCAGGCGTAAAGGTTCGCGGCGTTGTTGATAATCGCACAGATTCCGGCGCGCAGTTTGATACGCTGCTTGCGCAAGGAATTGATATTTTCTTGAAGAAAAATTTAACCGGTATGCTTCACCACAAATATGCAATTTTCGATGCCGATGTTGCAGATTCAAATCAATACGTTTTAACGGGATCGCATAACTGGAGCAGTTCTGCGGAAAACATCAATAATGAAAATACGCTTATTATTAAGAGTAAACGTATAGCAAATTTGTTTTTGCAGGAATTTTCTGTTCGTTACACCGATGCAGGCGGAAAAGATGCGCTGCTTTCTGTAGAACGTAACGGCGAAAATATTCCTTCTGTATTTTCAATTTCACAAAATTATCCTAATCCGTTCAATCCGGCGACTGTTATCAATTATCAACTGCCGATGAACAGCAAAGTAACATTGAAAATTTATGATGTTGTCGGACGCGAAGTTGCCGCATTGGTAAATGATATTCAGAATGCCGGTAATTACACAGTAACATGGAATGCTTCAAATATTTCCAGCGGCGTTTATTTTTATCAAATACAAGCGGGAAATTATACGGCAACGAAGCGTATGATTTTGATGAAATAAAAATTAAAAATAAAAAAATCAATCAGCCATCGAATAGTGTTTACCTA
>CAYXEE010000188.1:0-1371 GCA_964463935.1 uncultured Chitinophagaceae bacterium
CTCGCGAAGTACATAATACAAATCGCACCCGAATTTTGAAATATCTTTTATTGCAATTTGTACGCGGATTGATTCGCCGTAAAACGCTTCGGATTTAAAAACAATCGCCGCGTCGGTCATAATAATTCCCACGCCGTCAACATCAAATTCCGTAAAACCGTGTTCCATCAAAAAGCGAACGCGCGCCTCGTGAATAAGCGAAAGTACAGAATCGTTGCCGAGATGACCGCCGTAATTTACATCCGAAATTCTAATCGGAAGTTCGGTTGTAAAATGAAACGAAGAAGGAATTTCTAATTTTATACGAGCCATATAACTACTTCACTGGAAAATATTTTTTAAAAATAATACGATATGCGGGAGAATATTTTACCGCATAAATCTTGGAATGATGAACGGCGGGAAATTGCTGCTCTTTTTTTTCATTAAAGAATAATTGTGCTTCTGCTTCGTTAAACGAAAGTTGTTTGGTTTGTATTAGTTCCAAAAATATTTTCCAGCGATTTTCTAACACTGAAACTGACTGCGTAAATTCAATAGAAGTGCGCGCAACGGCGGAAACAAGCGAATCTACGGATAATTTTTTTGCTGCAAATGCTTTTAAATTAACGCGGACTAATTCGCCCGTTTCGTCAAGAGATTGCATTATTGGTTCGGTTGAATCGGGAATAAGCTGTTGAATTTCCTTAAGCAAATATTTTTTTGCTTCTGCTTCATCCATTTTCCAATGCGCCGGTCCCATTGCCGATTGATAAATGAATTTGTAAACATCTTGAATAGTCATTTCGGGATACAGGCGGAATTCTTCCATGAGTATTTGTGAAAAATTTTTTTTCATTGGTACTTCCGAAGCGTCAGAAATGTGAAGAATGAAACACAAAAAAATTGCCGACCAATACAATTTCATTTACCGACTCATTTCGTTCTGAAATTCCTGAATGCTTTTTACTTTCATTCCCCCTTGTTTAATCCGTTCAATTCCTTTAACGGCGGTTGACGCGGCGGAAAGCGTTGTAATAAATGCAATTTTCTGCTGTATCGCCGTCCAGCCGATTGCATATTCATCGTACCGCGATTCTTCTCCCAGCGGCGTGTTAATTACAAGCTGTACTTCTCCGTTCTTAATTGCATCAACAATATTCGGTCGTCCTTCATTTACTTTGTAAACGGAGTTTGCTTCAATTCCGTTATCGTTCAAAAATTTTGCCGTGCCGGAAGTTCCGATAACTTTAAAACCGAGTTTGACATAATCATTGATAATTGAAATTGTTTCTTTTGTTTTATCGTTGTTATTCAAACTGACAAAAATTGTTCCTTCTTTCGGAAGAGGATTTCCGGCTGTCGCGACAGCCGAATTTCTTCTCGTTCGAG
>CAYXEE010000188.1:1381-5284 GCA_964463935.1 uncultured Chitinophagaceae bacterium
CTTAACTGCGATTTTGCAAGAGCCGCACCGAATGAATGAGAAATTCCCATTACTTCTCCGGTAGAGCGCATTTCCGGTCCTAAAAACATTGGAACGCGCGGAAATTTTGAGAAGGGAAAAACCGATTCTTTTACAGAAATATGTTGTACTTTTTGGAAATCAAAATCTACAACGCCAAGTTCTTTTAATTTTTTTCCAACCATAACTTTCGCCGCAATTTTTGCAAGCGGAAGTCCTGTGGATTTGCTGACAAACGGCACGGTGCGCGATGCGCGCGGATTTACTTCCAGCACATACACAACATCGTTTTTCATTGCAAACTGTACGTTAAGCAAACCTTTAACGTGAAGCGCAAAGGCAAGTTTTTTTGTTATGTCAATCAACTCTTGAAGTTTTTCGCCGCGCAGCATAAACGGCGGAAGCACGGAAGCGCTGTCGCCGGAATGAATTCCCGCCTCTTCAATATGTTCCATTACGCCGCCGATAAGAACATCTTCGCCGTCGCAGACAGCATCAACATCAAATTCAAACGCATCTTCAAGAAAGCAATCTATCAGCACCGGCTTTTCGGGCGAAACATTAACCGCCATTTTCATATATTCTTTCAACGCTTCGGCATTGTAGCAGATTTGCATTGCTCTGCCGCCGAGGACATACGAAGGGCGCACGAGAACAGGATAACCGATTTCTTCCGCAACTTTTAGAGCGGCTTCAACAGAAAATGCCGTTCCATATTTTGGATGAACTATATTATTTTTTCGCAAAAGTTCGCCGAAACGCTCGCGGTCTTCTGCAAGGTCAATTCCTTCGGTTGTTGTTCCAAGAATTTTAACGCCGTTTGCTTCAAGCTGCTTTGCAATTTTCAACGGCGTTTGTCCGCCAAAGCTGACAATGATTCCTTCCGGCTGTTCAAATTCACAAATGTTCAAAACGTCTTCAACTGTCAACGGCTCAAAATACAATTTATCGGTCGTATCATAATCCGTGGAAACTGTTTCGGGATTACAATTGATCATAATTGTTTCAAAACCTTCTTCACGCAGCGCCATTACGCCGTGAACGCAGCAATAATCAAATTCAATTCCCTGTCCGATACGATTCGGTCCGCCCCCAAGAATAATTACTTTTTTCTTCGCAGATTTTTTTGATTCGTTTTCTTGATCGTATGAAGAATAATGATACGGCGTGTTCGCTTCAAATTCAGCCGCGCACGTATCAACAGTTTTGTAAATCGGCAGAACGCCGAATTTTTTCCGCAGCGTTCGCACGTTAAGTTCGTCTGTTTTCCAGAGATGCGCAAGCTGCTGGTCGGAAAATCCGTATTGTTTTGCTTTCAGTAAAATTTCTTTTGTAATTTTTTTCATTCTCGCAATATTATTTTAATACAATAAATTTTTTTGTCTGAGAAAAATTGCCGGCAGTAAGTCTGTAAAAATATACGCCGCCTGCCAAATTGGAAGCGGAAAATTGCACAGAATATTTTCCTGCCGGTTGTTCTTCGTTCACTAATGCTGCAATTTCTCTGCCGTTGATATCGTACACTTTTAGCGATACAAAACTGTCCGCTGGTAATTGATAACTGATAACTGTTGAAGGGTTGAACGGATTGGGAAAATTTTGTTCCAATAAAAATCTCGCGGGAAAAATTTCGTTATTTGTTACCGAAGTTGCTTTCATAGCTAAAAGTTCTTTAACGTTTCCCAGAATTGTAAATTGCGGAAAACCCGGCGGCAGCAATGCGCTTACTGCTGCTGTTGCCGGCACATTGGATGAATATCGAATTTTCTTCACAATCCATTTTTGTTTTGCAATATACATTGTATCGGTTATATCAATGATTGGAATCGGCATTGTTCCAAAAATTGGAACTGCAAGAAGATAATTCAACCGAAAACGAACATCGAATGGAATGCAATCAAATGTTCCGGCGGGAACATAAATTGTTCTGCTGCTTTTCTTTGTTGTTGTAAATAAAAATTGTATCGGAAAAGAAATTGTATCAATTGTAATTGTAGTATCAAATCGCAAAAGCGTATCGGATTTGTTCAGCGTCCCTTGAAAATTCATTATGCGGTACCAGCCGGAAAAGCGCGGCGATGTAAATCCCAAAGATTTTATTAAAGAATCGCCGCTGAAATTTAACAGATCAATATATTCGCTGAACGGTTTGGGAAATGTTTCAATCATAATTGTATCGGGACGCGAAGTTTCAATTTCTCCGGTAATCTGTTTAGAAGAAAACAGATAAACATCTTTACTTAAAATCGGACTTTGCGTAAGCAGCCGTTCGTGAATATACGTCGGAACAAACGGCAGAATGGGATTTTGCGATGAATCCAATTCATAATAATTGTATTTCCATTCCGTTCCGATTGTTTTCACAAAATAATCGTTTGCGGATTGAGCTAATGTTTTAGTATACAATAAAAACAATAATATTATGAAAAAGTAAACTTTCACTTCTCAAATTCCAAAGTTTTCAATTCATTTTCAAAATCTACAATCTGTTTTAGATTGAATAAAAACCATCTGTCAATTTTTGTTAATTCATATACATCATCGATGGAAAGACCAAGTAGAAATGCATATCGCAAATAGAAAATATTTCCCGCCTTCGGTTTCCGCAATTGCGCTTTTACTTTTTTAATCCATTCTTCTTTTTGTTCTGCTGTTAGAGAATCAAATTCAAATAAATCTTTTCCGTCTGCGCCAAACCCGGCGCGCCCTTGCTCAAGCGAGCGTAAAGTTTTCTGCAATGCTTCCTTAAAAGTTCGTCCGAACGCCATTGCTTCGCCGACAGATTTCATCTGCACGCCGAGCGAATCATCTACGCCTTTAAATTTTTCAAAATCCCAGCGCGGAATTTTTACCACAACATAATCAATGGTCGGCTCAAACGATGCGGGCGTAAGTTTTGTAATATCGTTCGGAATTTCATCAAGTGAATAACCGACGGCAAGTTTCGCCGCAATTTTTGCAATCGGGAATCCTGTCGCTTTGGAAGCGAGCGCGGAACTTCTGGAGACGCGAGGATTCATTTCGATGACGTACATTTTTCCATTGTCAGGATTCATTGCAAACTGCACATTCGATCCGCCGGTATCAACGCCGATTGCGCGCATTACTTTTATCGCCGCATCGCGCATATATTGATATTCTTTATCAGTCAGCGTTTGCGCCGGCGCAACGGTAATTGAATCTCCGGTATGCACGCCCATTGGGTCAAAATTTTCGATGGAACAAATAATAACAACATTATCGTGCGTATCGCGCATTACTTCAAGCTCGTATTCTTTCCATCCAAGAACAGATTCTTCAACAAGCACTTCGTGCGTGGGACTTTGAATCAATCCGTTATCAACAATGGATTTAAATTCTTCAATGTTGTATGCAATGCCGCCGCCGGTTCCGCCCATTGTAAACGAAGGACGAATGATAATTGGAAATTTTCCGATTCCTTGCGCCGCCTTAATTGCTTCATCAATTGAATAAACAAATCCGCCGCGCGGCATTTCAAGTCCTGCTTCGGTCATTACTTTTTTGAAAAGCTTTCTGTCTTCCGCTTTCTTTATTGATTCAAGATTTGCGCCGATAAGTTCTACATTATATTTTTTCAAAATTCCGCGCTCTGCAAGCGCTACCGCTGCGTTAAGCGCAGTTTGTCCTCCCATAGTTGGAAGAATTGCATCGGGACGTTCTTTTTCAATAATCAGTTCAATAAATTCCGGCGTAATCGGTTCAATGTATGTTGCGTCAGCAAGTTCAGGATCAGTCATAATTGTTGCGGGATTACTGTTCACAAGAATAACGCGGTATCCTTCTTCTCGTAAAACTTTTACAGCTTGCGTTCCGGAATAATCAAACTCACACGCCTGTCCTATTACGATAGGGCCTGAACCTATA